>CAZSZT010000293.1:0-3154 GCA_964611175.1 uncultured Bacteriovoracaceae bacterium | reverse complement strand
TGAACGTCAAGGGTCTTCGATATCAATGGCACGACTTCAAAGAAATCTCGGAGATCGAAAAATTTAAAAACGGTGCTTTTTGGAACCTCTATCTGGCTCCTTACCATTACCACTGGGTGCACTCCCCGTGCGCCGGCAAGCATTTAAAGGCTACTCGACATTCTGGAAATAAGTGGCCCGTGAATGCTTTAGGACGCCACCTTTGCCCGAATCTTTATACGGAAAATGAACGCCTGACGTTTTCATGGAAAACCGACAGCTTTGGAGAAGTGGCCATGATTTGTGTGGGAGCTCTTGGCGTTTCACGCTTGCTTTCCGTGAAAGGAGACGTTCCTTACGATTCATGGGTAGAGCTTTCGAACGAGGTGGTTCAAGGAGAAAAACTCCTAGGATTTCAACTAGGTTCTACCGTTTTGCTTCTTCTTGAAAGACCTCCTTCTTCCATCCGTACTCTAAGCATGGTAAGAGTCGGCGATGCCCTCTCCGTCTATTAGTTCTGGCTTTAATCTTCAAATCAATCCTTACGTCGAAAGGATTCGGGAACATTCGCATGTTTTGGAATCTTTAACCAATATATGGATTTCCTTCCGGGGAAAAACTTGTCTCGTCGACTTAGGTTGTGGAAACGGTCACTTTTTAGAGAACTATTTAAAGGGAAATCCAGATTTTTTAGGTCTTGGCGTGGAACGGAGATATAAACGAACTTTCAAAACCGCGGAAAAACTCAAAGACACCCCCTCCAAAGTCATTCAGTTGACGGTTGAAGAATTCTTGCAGGAGTCGCCCAAAAACTTTTGGGACGAAGTTTGGATGCAATTTCCAGATCCCTGGCCCAAACCTCGTCATGAAAAAAATAGGATGGTGACGTCAAAACTTTTTTTTGGAATTCATCGAATTCTAAAGATGGGGGGCCGTTTTTGTTTTCGTTCTGATCACCGTGAGTACTGGGAATTTTTGCAGATGATGAATTCGCGCTCAAAACTCTTTCCGATTGAAAAAAGTTTTTGCGGAAACCTTTTTAACGACTATCCGGAAACACTCTATCAATTGAAGTTCTTAAAGCGTCATATTCCGATCTACTCTCTTGAATTTAAAAAGTAGAAGTTCCGGTCAGACAGCCTTATAATGAAGGAGTGTTTGCCAGTCTTTTGAATTTCCTGATTATCCTGACGCCACCTTCCCAGGTCGGCGATGGTTTGCTTATGGAACCTTTTTCCGGCGGAACGTTTCAAGATAAAATCGATCAGGACATTTTAAGTAATGGACTTCGGTTATCTTATTTATTTTTTCATCCGGGAGATGCGGTTTTAACGGCGGAAGTTTCTGGAGAAGTTCAGACGATCCTGTCCGGACGAGATACACCGACCAATAAATATTTCTTAGAAGGCTCTTTGGTTGCTTATGAATTTTATCGCGCCATGGGCTTTCGCTTGGCCGCAGGTGGCGGAGTTGAACGCCGAGACTCCGTTTACAACCCAAGCGTCGTTTATCGCGGCGGCCTTGGCTATTACCCTTTTCGGCATTTCGCCATTTATTTGGATATGATCGGTCGGCAAATTTTTCGCGAATCGAGATCGGCTCCGACTTCGGCAAGCCTTTCGTTGCAATTTGTGTTTTAGAATGAATCAAAAGTTAATTCGTAAAAATACCGATCGACTGTTGATTTCCACATTATTCATGAAACCAAAATCTTCGGGAGGAGCAACTTTCTTGATGGCCACATAAGAAAGACGTTGTTGTTCTTTCTGAAAGGCCGTTGGAAATGGATTGGATGTAACCTCTTCGGATTCTTCCGATAAGGCGGATACCACTTGATTAATGGATTGAAGAGATAAAGTACCAAACGGAGTTTGAGCCTTAACGGATGAGGTGCCCAAAACGGTTATCAGGAGACTTACGAATGATAGAATGTTTAAACCCTGCTTCTTCACAAATACTTCTCACTTTCCCCAAAAACCGACCCGAACGATGATCTAAGTTCGTGTCTTAGGCACCTATGTATGCAATTTTTATGCCGTGGAGATATACGCGTTTAAACGCATTTTAAGCGAGTTTACATAAAAAACTGCGCCATAAATGCCTCGTTTTCCAGGGGGTTTTAAGACAAGTTTTTCATAGTAAAAAAAAAGGGCCCAATAGCCCTTTTTTCGCTAAAGCTTGAATGGAGTTCAATCCCACGGATGGGGGGTAAGTAGCGGGTCATAGCCACATTTGGGAAACGGCAAGTTATGACCGTAATCACGACATCCATCTCCATATCGTCCGGCAATACAAGGTTCCGTCAGGTTGTTTCCATCACAGGGATACCAAACGCGAGTACTGCACATAAGTTGACCTTCGCAGTAAGTTTTATAACTTGCAGAACACTCGCCGTACTGCTGTGTGCTGTAACAAATCATCTCGTCCGCCTCGCCATTATTATTCTCAGCGCTACGAACCTGGAAGCTTCCCAACCCGAAAGCAAGTCCGATAATAAGTAACAAATATTTCATACTTTTTTCCTCCTGCAGATATCGATTTGCATGTTTTGTGCCAATTTGGAGCCTTTGACGTTTCCAGCATTTAGTCAAGTTGACCAAAAAACGTCGGGCAATATTGCCCAATATCTCCCTTTCTGCCAAAGTTCCTCCATGATTGAGATCTTTGACGCCATCGTTGGTTTTTTTAGTTTAAGCATGGATATCGTTCTTCATTTAGATCGATACCTCGAAAGCTGGGTTCAGCTTTTAGGCCCTTGGATTTATGTTGTCGTCTTTTTCATTATTCTTTGTGAGACCGGACTCATTTTGACACCGTTTTTGCCAGGCGATTCTCTGCTCTTTGCCGTGGGAACCATCATCGCTGCCAATCCCCAAGTCCTCGATGTGCGTTTGATGATCGTTTTGCTGAGCGTAGCCGCAATCGGCGGGGGAAAGATGAATTATGCTCTTGGTTATTGGTTTGGACAAAGAATTCTTTCTCAAAAAAAAATATTCTGGATCAATCAATCGCACCTTTTAAAAACACAGGCTTTTTACGAAAGACATGGCGGTAAGGCCATTGTATTGGCCCGCTTTATTCCCATCATTCGAACCTTTGCTCCTTTTGGGGCGGGAGTGGCTCGAATGAATTCTCGGCGTTTTATCTGGTTTAATTTTCTGGGAGCACTCTTATG
>CAZSZT010000292.1:0-3191 GCA_964611175.1 uncultured Bacteriovoracaceae bacterium | reverse complement strand
ATTCCGAAGAGCCACTCCCAAGTGCCGCTCCCGCCATGCATGTTTTGGAGATTAACGGCGGTTTAAGCGACAAACTTCAATTTTATTCCGGCGATGCCGTAGAATTCATTGCTGTCAACTAGAAGCTAGTATTTTTCTTCCCGAACTTCCCACAGAAGTCGATCTTGAAAATTCTGAGCTTGGGATAATTTTGAGGGCTTCCATATTTTATAAAGCGTTTTTGCAATTTCACGCGAGTTTTTTTGGCCCCGCATGAGGCTTCGATAAAATAAGAGGCGATCTCGGTCCAGCCTCTCCGTCTCTGTTAAAGGCCGAATGCCTTCCAGAGCCAAATAATAATCAATTTTATCCAGCCAATCGGCCGATTCGAGAAGAAGGAGAACCGCCTTTTCTTCTCGAATGAAAGTCTGAAGAAGCGAACGATACGGATGCTTCGACTCCGTTAAAATTCGCTTTAAAACTTGCGGCCCATCCGGTCGACGGAGGAGCGTTTGCTTGTATTCGCAGGAGACGGCCTCACAATTTTTATAGATCGCTATCGCATCCGAAAATTTTTCTCGAAGAACGGCCAGATCTCCATTAGCTTCCAGAATTCGTAAGGATTCGAGTGCTTTCATTTTGGTATTTAAATCTTCCGACATTTCGAAAACGGATGTGTAGAGTTTTGTCGAATACGGGCAAATGCTTTGGAAGCTTTTCCAAGAGGCGTAGGATTTTTTTTCCTCGACTATTCGATAAAGGCGGGCGCAATCCCGTCGAACGGTGTCTCTAAAAAACGGTTTAATTTTCAAAAGCTCACGCGCTTCATTTCTTGCTCGTTCCGATACCGGAATTTTTCTAAAATCATCGACTGAAAATTCGAGTGCTTCCCAAGGAAGCTTGCCCATTCGAATTTGTTTGGCAGCGGATCCACCCGCTAAGGCATAACTTACGGCCGAAGAAGACATCGTAAACTTTAGAAATCGAGGCCATCCGGTGATGGACGGATTTTCGATTAAAATAGCCGCAGCCTTTTCTTCTGTTTCTTTAAGTTCTGGAGAACTGAGGGCGATGGCGAATCCTTCGAATAGGAAAGGGTCCACATAGGATCTTAACGGAGAAGAGAGATGTCCGTGAAGGAGATGACTAAGTTCATGGGGCAAAATCTCTTGATGCGGGCCGTCTAAGGACAAAAACATCTCGGAATTATAGAAATCCCCGATTTGCACGTTTCGCGCGCCAATCGTTGAAGCTTTCGATTGATCGCTCTCAAAAATGAAAATTTTATATTTCTCTTGTCGAGAAATCGAAGCTGTTGGTGGCAGCCGCTTTTTTATTTGGTTCAGGTTAAATTCAAAGTCCTTAGCCCAGATGTCCGCTGAAAATGCCGATTTTTTAGGATTCTCTACCCAGACTTCAAAAGGCCCCACGCTGGCATATTCGACGAAGCCTTTCTTCAAAGCTCGTTCCGAATAAAGAGGAGAGGGAAATGCCTGCCCCCAAATCCATAGGGAAACCCAATACGTAAATAATATTCCAAACAACGGCGTCTTTCGAAAGAAAGGAATGATCAGAATAAAAAACCAGCCGAGGGTCGAAACGCCTAACCGAGCCCAATAGATTTTGAGGGAAATGATGGGATCCATCAGAACCGTTCCCGGAAGAACCCCCCAGAAGGGATCGGCGATTGTCATGGTGGGATAAAGGACGAACCCAAGAAGACTGAGGAAGCCGCTCAATAAGATTAAAAGATAATAAGCGAGGGCGGGTCGACGGACATGAATCATTTTCCAAATAAAAACCGAGTTCGTAAACGAAATATTGAAATGTAAAAAACTAAGGATTAAGAAAAAGCGAATATCTCCTTCGCGTTTCAACCAAAACTGAAGCAACCCCGCCATTTGAAGAAAAAACAAAAGAAAGAGAAATTTAATCCAAAACGTTTTTCCAATATCTCTTTGAGGAATTAAAAAGGGAACAAAAGCCGTTATAAATAGATTGAAAAGGGCAATGGTTTCCCAGGAGTGAAAATTGATAAACACCTCTTAGATTACTTGGATTTACGTTTAGATACAAACTTGGTTTCGGCCGTTAGCCTTTGCTTTGTATAATTGGTTGTCGGCCTCTTGAAGTAAACTTTCAAATCGTAAAATTTTGGTTTTCGTTACTTCGGAGAGCGTGGCCACTCCCACAGAAACCGTAATCTTAAAGTTTTTGCTATTCACTTGAATCGCGATTCGTGAAATTCCTTCTCGGAGATTTTCAGCCAAAGAACGTGCTTGCTCTTGATCGCAATCGCGCATCAGAATGACAAATTCTTCGCCACCGAACCGTGCTACCACATCGTCCTTGCGGGTGTGAGTCATCAAATGATGCGCCATTTTTTGGATGGCGATATCTCCCGCCAAATGACCATAGGTATCGTTCACCTTTTTGAAATGGTCGATATCGAGCACTAAAATCGAAAGATTTCCTTCGTGACGTTGAGCGTAGGAAAACTCGGATTGGAGTCGATCCATAAAAAACTTTTTGTTGTACGTATTGGTTAGAAAATCTTTTGTAGCGGCTTGATAAAGCTGTCCTAAAAATTTGGCTTCGACTTCCTCCTGATAATGAAATTTAAAAATAGTGACGGCGCCGACTTGGATCTGATCGTTCTCTTTTAGGAGGGCTTTGTCTACTTTTCGACCATTCAGAAGTGTTCCGTTGGTACTCGAAAGGTCGACTAAATGGACGCCTTCCGGAGTTGTTGTCAGTTTGCAGTGATGCCGAGAAACAAGGTCGTCTTCGACCTTGAGGTCGCAACTATCGACGCGACCGATAACGATTTCATCATGAGAAAGAGGAAATGCACGACCTATATTCGGGCCGGAGATAACCAATAAAGAGGGCGTTCGTTCCAAGACAAGGCGATCAATCGATTCGATCGGACTAATCTGAGTTTCATCGTCTTTATCGGTTTCAGAATCCTTTGGCTCTGGTTTTTTCGGTGGCATAGGTCCCTATTTTAAGCCTCTGTTTATTATATTTAAATTATATCGTTTTTTGAGGGGGGTTGTGGAATCGAGCATAATAGAATAAAAGGCTGCATTATGGCCTACCAAGCAAAGAGAGCCTTTCCTCGAAATATTAGTCGAGATGGCGTCAAAATAAGAAGTTCCGAGGGAATTCTTTTCGCAACCTACGAAGATTTAAGTGCGGGGGGCGTCAAA
>CAZSZT010000291.1:0-3214 GCA_964611175.1 uncultured Bacteriovoracaceae bacterium | reverse complement strand
CTCGGTACCATTCAAAGATTTTCGGTAGAGAGAAAAAAAGATCTTATGGGGACTCGATGTACGCTCTTGAGCTACCGTAAACATTCCCTTTTCGGTCACAACGAATCTGGAAGCCGATAAATTCCATGTATTGTAAATACCTGGACTTCGCATTTCCCCTTTAATTTGATCGTAAGAGAGGACATAGCGATCACTTGAACCCGCTCTCAGTGGAGCCGATAAAAATAGGGATAAAACTAAAAAACCAAAGATTTGAAATGCTGATATTCTCAATTGCCCCTCCCACCCTTAAACGACAATACAAAAAGCAAGGAGTTTCCCCACCCGCTTCCTCAGGATGCTAAAGGTGGATCCGAGAAGTCAAGGCTTTAGTCGCAAGGCGTTAGGAAAGAACGTAACTCGACCGCCTGTAAAATTTCACGTTTAATACATAAAGATGAAAATCGCGTTTTTCGCAGGAAACCTCATTCCCTTTCATGCACGAACTTTAGACGAACGTCCCCTCGGTGGCACCGAAACGGGAGTGATCCGACTGTCAGAAGCTCTGTCCGAACTTGGCCACGACGTCAGCGTTTTTACGCCCGACGAAGATCCACCGATCTCGACCCCACGTTATCTTCCCCAGCGACTCGTAGAAAGTTTCAGTCCAGTCGATGCTTATATTACGGTGAGAGATTGGATTCCCGCTTTTTATAAAATTCAAGCCAAACAACGCCTCTATTGGACGGGAGATGCTTACGATCAGTTTTCCAATTACGGAATGGGAGACCGCCGTGTCATCAAGCAGCTCCATACCCTGCTTACGGTAAGCGATTGGCAAGCGAACACTCTTTGCCAAGCGTCTGGCTTTCCAAGGGAGAAAGCCTTTACGATCCGTAATGGGATAGAACTTTCTTATTTCGATCGTACGGAAACCAGAAAACGAAAGCGCTTGATTTATTCAAGCACTCCCCATCGAGGCCTCGTTCATATTCCAGGCTTCTATTTGGAACTAAAAAAGAGACATCCTGATTTAGAACTTCATATTTTCTCGAGCTATAAAGTCTACGATCAGCGCTCCATTCCGTTCGAAGAACTTGAAACCCAATTAAGAGGACTCCCGGATTGTCATGTTCATGGAAGTGTCCGCCAAGATCAACTCGCACGAGAATTTCTAAAATCATCAATTCTTTTTTATCCTTGTCACTTCGAAGAGACTTCTTGCATTACCGCTATGGAAGCTCAAGCGGCGGGATGTGTTGTTTTATCGAGCGAGTTAGCCGCCCTTCCCGAGACCGTCGGGGAAGCCGGAATCCTCATTTCTGGTCAGGCGGGAACGCCCGACTACAATCGAAAATTCTTGGAAGCGGCGGACCGCTTATTAACCAACGACGACTTATTTCAGCAACTTTCTAACAAAGGCCGAGAGCAATCAAAGAACTATTCATGGAAATCCGTTGCCAAACGATTGGAAGATTTTTTGATGTCCTCACTGAAAGGCTAAACTATGAAGTCCGAGCTAGACTGGTTTCATCTTGTGGATCTTGCGGCGAAAGCCATCGATCCTAATCAGATCAATACAAAAAAAGTTAAAATTGTTTGCACGATCGGCCCTTCCTCGGAGAAGAAAACCACTCTTCGAAAGCTTATTCGAAACGGAATGGACGTCGCCCGTCTTAATTTTTCGCATGGCCGCGCGGAAGACCATCAGCGTCGCATGATTACTTTAAGGGAGACTGCCAAAGCTGAGGGAAAATATTTAGGCATTCTTCAAGACATTCAGGGGCCGAAAATTCGCATCGGGCGATTCGAAGATCAGCAGGTTAACCTGAAGCGTGGCCAAGATTTTATCGTAACGATGGATAATGTCTTGGGAAATTCCGAACGCGTCTCGTGTACTTACAAAAAACTTCATCAAGACATAAAGCCAGGGCACCGAATTCTTTTGGACGATGGACTTATTTTTTTAATTGTTGAAAAAGTTCGTGGAAAAGATATCCATACACGGGTTGTTTTTGGAGGGACTTTAAAAGATTCGAAAGGAATCAATCTCCCCGATACGCGAGTACAGATGTCTTGCTTGACCGCAAAAGATCGAGCGGATTTAGTCTTTGGCCTCAAACACGGTGTCGATTTTGTCGCCTTAAGCTTTGTTCAGAAAGCCTCCGATATTGCCACCGCGAAGCGTATTTTAAATCGATCCGCCCATCCTCCACAGGTCATTGCAAAAATTGAAAACGCCCATGCCGTCCAAGATATCGAAGAAATTTTACAGCACTGTGACGGCATTATGATCGCTCGGGGGGATCTTGGGGTCGAATGCCCCATGGAGCAAGTACCAGGCCTTCAAAAGCAAATGATTCGTGCCGCCAATCGTGCTGGGAAATTCGTGATCACCGCCACTCAAATGCTTGAAAGTATGACTGCAAAACCTCGCCCAACGAGGGCTGAGGCCTCGGATGTGGCCAATGCGGTTTTAGATGGAACCGATGCGGTCATGCTTTCGGCGGAAACGGCTTCGGGAGAACACCCCGTTGAAAGTGTTCGAACGATGGCTCGAATTATTGTTCGTACGGAAGAATACCTCGCTCAGTTGTCAGACATCCAAGAACACCGATTGTCCGAACACGCCGATTCCGCCGTTTCTGCCGTGACGGCGGCCGCTGTTCAAGCGACGAAAACTCTCGACGCATCCGCAGTCGTTGCCTTTACTCATTCAGGAGCCACGGCTGCCGCCATTTCTCGGTTGCGCCCGCATCTTCCGATTTTTGGCTTAACTCCGTTTGAATCCATATGCCGAAAACTTTCGATCCGTTGGGGAGTCATTCCGTCGGTTACAAGAAAAATGCACCACACCGACGAAATGCCGAATCTCTCGAGACCTGTGCTTGAAAGATACGGACTCTGGAGACCGAGATCCTTTGTTGTGATCTTATCGGGAACGCCAGTGTCGAGACCAGGAACAACGAATTTGCTTAAAATTCATGAAATCAAGTAAACCTTTTATTTCATGGCGATACTTTTAACACTCTATAGTCGCCTCTTAGAGTTCCTGGCCTATGGCCCATGGGGAAAACCTGGGCATCAAATTCTCATCCGTATTTTTATGCTTCTTTATCGAATTAAATATCCGACACCCGCCGATTTCAATCGACTTGGCGATTTCTTTTTACGAGATCTTCCACTTCAAATTTCTCGATCTGTTCTTGTAAGCCCGGCCGAAGCTCGTCTTTTA
>CAZSZT010000290.1:0-3229 GCA_964611175.1 uncultured Bacteriovoracaceae bacterium | reverse complement strand
TATCTCTGGTTGTAGCTAATCGGTTACTTGTAATACTGCTTATTGTAATGATTCGTGCATGATCTCGTTCTTTGGTAATGTTTATTATATGTTGAAAAAGTACTTTGAACTTCAGGATACCATGTGTAGCGGTTCATGTTCTTGTAATTATGTAGATGGAGAAAGTTTAGGAACCCACTGCCAGCAATTTGGTAGCTACGATACAACATTCCCTGACGGACATGGTGGTCAATGTGGTTGCCATATGGAAAATCTACCTGGCGAAACCTGCGGGTATTGCGCGGAGTTACACAATCTTTATGGCATATGCGGAATTTCCCCATAAAACAGATTCTTTAACCAGACAGATCGAGGTGTTGAGCCAAAATGCCGAAGCCGGCTCTTCCGAACTTAAGAATGATATTCCACCTACTCAACAAGCTAAGACGAGTGGCGAGGCGGAAGACTTTTTGAGTCGGTAAGTCGGGGCAGATCAGTGGCGCATTCCAGGCCATAAACCCATTTTCCCGGCTTAACTTGATCTTCCGGATTTCGTTCCTATAATAGTAGCCACTATGTGGTTTAAGCGAATTTTCTTGTTTCTGGCGGTCAACTTTTTAGTTGTTATTACGATTTCGACCATCCTGAGTCTTTTGGGTGTTCGACCTTATATCAATGCCTATGGCCTTGATTATGAGGCTCTGGCCATTTTTTGCCTTATCTGGGGTATGGGGGGTGCCTTTATCTCCCTCGGTCTCTCTCGTATCATGGCGAAGTGGTTGATGGGGGTGAAGGTCATTGATCCGAACACATCGAATCCAGAGCTTCGAAATCTTGTTGATCGGGTCCATCGTCTCGCTTTGGAGGCTAGACTTCCGGTTATGCCGGAAGTCGGTATTTATGAATCTCCGGAACTTAATGCTTTTGCCACTGGCCCTATGAAGTCTCGATCTTTGGTAGCCGTATCATCGGGCCTTTTAAATCGCATGAGTGATGCCGAAACAGACGGAGTATTAGCCCATGAAGTCAGTCATATCGCGAATGGGGATATGGTGACGATGACTTTAATTCAAGGCGTGGTGAACGCTTTCGTGATGTTTTTATCTCGAGTCATCGCTTTTGCAGTCGCGAATGCGTTAAGGGGCGATCGACGAGATTCTGGATTTTCCTATTTAACCTTTTATCTTGTTCAATTCATCTTAGAGATTTTCTTTATGATTTTAGGCTCGATGGTCGTTGCTTGGTTTTCTCGTTACCGAGAATTTCGTGCCGATGCGGGTGGAGCCCGGCTTGCGGGTCGTGAAAAAATGATCTCGGCCCTCGAAGCTTTGCGAAGGAATTTTGGAACGGTGGACCCAGACGCTCAGCCCGCCGTTCAGGCTCTTAAAATATCGAGTCGTCCGCGAGGGATTATGCGCCTCTTTTCAACGCACCCTCCTTTGGAACTCCGAATTGCTCGGTTAAGAGAAGGAAGCTTCTAATAACCCGCTGGGCGGGATTATAAAGATTCTTTTTTATCGAATGAGATTCCGCTAGCGTTAAAGGAGCAATGTCAGTTCTTAGCACGCAAATCGATACGACCTCGTCTGAATTTCAAGAGAATCTCAAATATCATCAGGGCCTTGCGGAGACCCTGCGGAGCCACCGAAAAAAAGTCTCGGAAGGTGGAAGTTATGAGCTTCGTAAAAAACACGAAGAGCGTAAAAAACTTTTTGTTCGAGATCGAATTCAAAAACTCTTAGACCCAAACTCTCCTTTCTTAGAAATCGGAGCGTTGGCGGCGCATGGGCTTTATGAAAATCAAGCTCCGGGCGCAGGTTTAGTCACGGGAGTCGGCCGGGTTTCGGGAGTGGAAGTCATGATTATTGCGAATGACGCCACGGTAAAGGGGGGCACTTATTTCCCAATGACGGTCAAAAAACATCTTCGCGCTCAGGAAATTGCGATCGAGAATCATTTGCCGTGTGTTTACCTTGTGGATTCGGGCGGAGCTTTCCTCCCGCTTCAAGCGGAAGTTTTTCCCGATCGAGAGCATTTCGGTCGTATTTTTTATAATCAAGCTCAGATGTCCGGCCGAGGGATTTCCCAGATTTCGGTTGTGATGGGAAGTTGCACGGCAGGCGGGGCTTATGTTCCAGCGATGAGTGACGAAGTGATTATGGTTCGAAACCAGGCGACGATTTTTTTGGGTGGACCCCCCTTAGTGAAGGCCGCAACGGGTGAGGAAATCGATGCCGAAAGTTTGGGTGGAGCCGATGTGCACTGTCGAAAATCAGGGGTTTCCGATCATATGGCCGAAAACGACGAGGAAGCTTTAGAGCTCGCTCGACGTTTGGTTCGAAATCTTAATTTTAAAAAAAGAATTTCCGTGGTGGTTGAAAAACCGCGAGATCCTGATTACGAGGCCTCCGAAATTTATGGAATTTTACCAAAAGACCTGCGAATGCCGTTCGATGTGCGTGAACTTATAGCCCGCCTTGTGGATGGATCGGAGTTCGATGAATTCAAAGCACTCTATGGAACCACAATCGTTTGTGGTTTTGCTCGTTTGCATGGTTATCCGGCCGGCATCATCGCGAACAATGGAATTTTATTTTCGGAGTCCGCTTTAAAGGGAGCGCACTTTATTGAACTCTGTTGCCAACGAAAGATTCCTCTCTTATTTCTACAAAATATTACGGGCTTCATGGTGGGTTCGCAGTATGAATGGGGGGGGATTGCCAAAGATGGGGCGAAGCTTGTTTCGGCGGTTTCGAGTGCGTCCGTTCCAAAGATCACATTGATTATCGGAGGTTCGTTTGGTGCCGGTAATTACGGAATGTGCGGCCGCGCTTTTCAGCCGCGCTTTTTATTTATGTGGCCCAATGCAAAAATTTCAGTCATGGGCGGGGAACAAGCGGCGAATGTTTTGTGGGCCGTGCGCGGAAAAAACGATTCAAAATCCGAGTCCGAATTTAAGTCAGAAATTTTGGAAAAATATGAAACCGAAGGCAGTGCTTATTATTCGACGGCTCGTCTTTGGGACGACGGCGTGATCGACCCGGTGTCTACACGAGAAATCTTGGCGCTTGCCCTCTCCGCTTGTTTAAACGCACCGATCGGTGGCACAAAATTTGGTGTTTTCAGGATGTAAGCCATGAAATGTATTGAAGTCAAAGAACTCGGTGCAACTCTCTATTTAACCTTAAATCGACCGGAAGTTAAAAACGCGATGAGCTTTAGGATGGTCGCCGAGTTACAGCATGTTTTT
>CAZSZT010000289.1:0-3231 GCA_964611175.1 uncultured Bacteriovoracaceae bacterium | reverse complement strand
AAAACTGAAAAGCTTGGAAAGACATTAACGAGTTTACAAAAACTTTTGAGCCTCGAATATTTTCCAGGGGTTATTGATTGTGTGGACATTTCTCATCACCAGGGGGGAGAGACCGTCGCCTCGGTTGTTCGTTTTAGAGATGGACTTCCAGACAAAGACGGTTACCGACGGATTAAACTCCATGTGGATCAAGTGGATGATTTTGAGTCGATGAAGGAAGCTCTGAATCGCCGTTATCATTGCAAAGAAGATCTTCCGAATCTTCTTGTGATTGATGGTGGGCGCGGGCAGCTTTCGTCGGCGAAAGAAATTTTAGAATCCAAAGACCAACGACATGGAATAGACCTAGTGGCTTTGGCGAAAGCTCGAGATCGAGAGGGTCTTGATCCGCTGAATCCACAAAATCGAGAAAGAGTTTTTCGACTCAATCAAAAAAACCCTATTCTTTTGAAGCCAGTTTCTGCCGAAGAACTTTTACTTCGATATTTACGCGACGAGGCCCATCGTTTTGCGATCACTTATCATCGATTTCGTAAGGATAAGAGGGTGTCCCTTTCGTTGTTGGACCAGGTTCCTGGAATAACGGAGAAGGCTAAGCTTAAATTGTTGAGAAGGTTTGGAAGTTTAGATGGAATCGCTGCGGCGACGGACCTTGAATTATTAGAGGAGGTTTCCGAGAAGCTCGTTTCCGCACTTCGGTTGACACTGAACGAGACTTTGACTCACGATCAGTAGGTGATATCCGCAGTTCTTGGTTTAGTTCTCATTTCGTCGCCGTGGCAGTTGCAAATGCCTGATCCTTATTTCGGTTTTGGTATAGGACTTCATCCCCAGTGGCAGGTTTCTCGTCAGGGTTCAAACCTTGTGAGTAGCAAGAGTCGAACAAAAGTTTTTATTCTTGGTCTTCCGATGGAGCTCGGAACAATTGAAACGCAGAACTTTCGCCCAATGACGCTATTTGTTTTGCCGGAGGTTCTTTTTAGCACTCAAGTCGTGAATATCATTTTAGCAGTCGGGCCGGAGATGGAAATTCCTCTAGGATATCGTCAAATTCCGTCCCATTTTGTTTGGGGGGCACAATTTGGTTTCGTGGGGGGGATTTTGTTGGGTGATAACCGGGTTGTCTCTCAAAGACAAACGCTTGCAAGCGCCTTGAACCTTTATATCGGTCCTCAATTTGAGTTCGGAGAGTCCTTTGCTCTCAAACTCTTATTTGGAGGGCGAATCTTCTACGGAGTTCTTCAGGACGATGCTTTTCAGGCTTCTTTTTCGGATAATTTTGGCTTTCTTGGAAGTGGGGTCGTTCAAGCCGATTTCTAAAATATCCGGAAATCGAAAATATTTCGAAAGTTTCGGCGAATGAACCCTCTGGAAACTGCTTAAAGCCGGTTTAATGGCCCAGCAAGCTTTTTGCACTTCGACGGAGCATGTTTCCGACGTGGACGGCTTTTTGGTTAGCGCTCGTTCTTGGCATCGGAGGGGCAGCTTACCCCCATTCGACGCTCTGGTGGGTAAGTCTTGGGTTTCTATTTATCAAGCAAAACCATCGCCTCCTTCTTTTCTTAGGAGTTCTTCTTGGTCTCATTCGAGGCGGATTGGCTCTGCACTCGTCTCTTGAAGATCGATTATTCCGAGGCCATTATCGCTTGCAAACTTACGAATCTCTTTATCGATTCCCGAAGGAAAGAAGAGAAACTTTCAAAACCCCGCGTTATCGGATGGATAAAGTCCAAGAACTTCAAGCAGTCTCAAAATCATTATCGTTGAGAGAAGAAATTCAAACTTTTATACGAAGTCACCTTTATTCTTCAACCCCCACAGTCTTTGCCATGCAACAACTTCTGATATTAGGAGATACGAAGCAGCTTCCAGGATTTATTTGGAATGCGATGAACGCTTTAGGTCTTTCGCATCTTCTCGTTATCTCGGGAGCTCATTTATCATTTTTCGTTTTCTTATTTTTTCTTTTTAGTCGGAAGCTTTTAAGGGCCATGCTTTGTAAAAAATGGATTCTGGTAAAATGTGCTTTATGGACGGTAACTTTCTTTTTATGGTGGCTGTTTCCCCAAAGCGTTTCTCTGCTGAGAGCGACAGCCTGCTTTTTCTTTCTTTCCGTTTTTTGTCATTTTATTCCGCGCTTTCATCGAATAAGCCCTTCAGAAAAGCTCGGAATCGTGGGGGTGATTTTAAGCTTTTGGGATCCGATCTCGGTGTTAAGCCCGTCTTATATTCTTAGTTTTGGCGCGACCTGGGCCCTCGTACAAACCCATTCTTGGGATCAAAAGATTCACCCTCTATTCATTTCTTTGGTCCCTTCCTATGTTGTTTTTCCCCTCTGCTATTTACTTGGAATGCCCATTCACCCGCTGTCGCCTCTCATTAATTTGATCTTTTTGCCCCTTTATTTTCTTATCGTCTTGCCGGCGGCGCTTGCCCCCGTCTTTCTTTCTTGGGCGGGCCCGGTATCCGAAAGTATTTTAAAGATTTTTTTTGAAGGCATTCATCATCTGCACTTATTTTTGATTCCTTATTCACCAATCCCCCATTTCCCCACTTGGATGGGATTTTCGTTGTTCGTCGTTGTAATTGCTCTCTTTCAATCTCGAGAAATCCCTTTTTTAAAACGAATCATCTGGCTTTCTTTCTCGATTTCAATTTTTATTTTGCTGCCAAAGATTCTGATTGTTCCATCTCCCAAAGACGCCTCGCTTCGTATTCAGGCCGTCGATGTCGGACAAGGGGACGCGTTTATTTTGCAGCTTGATGGCAAAACGATTCTGATTGATGGTGGCGGCCCCTATTTGGGAGATCGACTTCTTCTTCCCACCCTTCTTGATCAAGTGTCGAATCGAGTTGATTTATGGATACTCAGCCATTTTGATCGTGATCATTCTGGAAATTTTTTGGAAATTAAAAATAAAGTACGTCCTCGGGAAATATGGATACCGAGGTTTGACTATTCCAGCGTCAGCCAGGAATTGAAAGATTTGTCATCAAGTCGTATTCGAGAAATCGTGGAGCCTCGGAAAGTCTGTGGCGACCATTTCTGTATGGAGGGGCTAAGCCCTTCTTCTTCCAAGCCATGGTCGCGTCATAGACCCGTGAAAAATCGAGACTCTTTGACCTTTTTTATTACGGAGAAAAAGACCGATCGACTCGTAGCGGTATTTCTAGGGGATCTTCCAAAATCAGGAGAAAAAAAATTCATTGAATATCTTAAAATGCGTTATC
>CAZSZT010000288.1:0-3236 GCA_964611175.1 uncultured Bacteriovoracaceae bacterium | reverse complement strand
TTTTTTGTCTCCGTCCAATTTCCGTTTTTAAATTCAGAAACTAAAAGATTGCCGCCGGATTCGATAAAGGCAAGCCGATCTCCACCAACAACTGCGGCAATTGCGCGATTGACCTTTCCGAGACCTAAAAAAACGGACTTCATCCACCTGATCATAAGACTTCAGACGCTCCATAAGCCATCTGATTTACGAAACAAATGAACTTAAGAAATTACTCTGTCATGGAAGAATGAGAAAGGCCGCCTTTAAACTACTCCCATTTCCTCCCGGATTCTCAACACGAATATCTCGAAACGTCGCCGGCCCTTGGCTTCCAATCGTCAAGCTTGCCCTCAATTCTTTCGAGTTAACGAACAAAACAGAATCGACGTCAATATCCGGATCTTCAAAAGGTAAAGACAACTGATAGGCCAAGATCGACGCAAAGGGCTGTTTCGGACAAGGGTCATTCCTTTCCGTCGTAAACGGACAATCATTGTACATAATGGAGGACCAAATTTCTGGCTGTCCAATCTGTAAATGCTCAAAAAAAGGCGTCCTTAAAAGATATTGAGGACGATATTCAAAAGCCTTGATCCAAAAGGCATATTCGAAAGCTTCCGCAAGTTCCAATTCCTGCTGAGTGGGATGGTCATAATCTACTACGGGAAAATGCGTCGGCCCGCATTCACCAGATCCCCACTGAAAATGATCCCATCCAAGGCTGTCGGCATAAGCCTCAATCGCTTCGATCTGTCGTGTAAAATCCCTAATTCCATTGGGGTCATCCAAACTTGCAATTTGCAAATGAACGTCCACAGTTGCGTCATAGGCACTTGCCCATTCGATCCAGTTTCTCATTCGCGCTTGACGGGCGATTCTTGACGGATCATTTCCAGGATCGTAATTCGGATGAACCAAGTGCGCGGAAGTTAAAGCAGCCGTAGAAAATTTAATGAAATGACCGTTCGCGACATTTTGGCGAATCGACGTGATCAAGTCCGTGGCCAAATTTAAAGCGCGATAATGATCCAATTCTGAAACAATGGTTCCAGGCCCCCCACAAACTTCATTGAAAAACGTAATACGAAGCCGTTGATTAAGTATCGCCTCTTGAGCCTCGGAACCTTCTTCATCAAGAAGATCAATCAACAACTGACGAACATTCAAATACCCTGGGTCCGTGATTTCCGGCGGAGTATCTTGAAGTTCGCCTAGATCATTTTTATAAGGCCATCGCAATGTGTAAACGAGTTCGATCGGAGACTCACTGTGATTAAAATCTTCGAACCGATCTTTAATCATCTGAACCGAAGACGGAAGATCCCAGGCATTAAGAACATTACGAGTAACTTCAAGAGAAGGCGCACCCAGCATCCAATTCTCGGCCCAAAAAACGTCCCAGACACCGAAAGCCCCGATTTGCGTATTGCCCCGACTTAACAAAAGTTTAACGTCCGTTTCCGGCCCGAATCCTGTTCCGATTATTGTCACATCCATGCTCTGCCCGAGATAACCATAATTCGGCACAATATCGGTAATCACGGGTTGGGAAAAGGCCTCCCTTGCTTCAGAGGCCACCAAAAAGAAGAGCGCATAAAAGATCAAAATGAAAAGTCTCCATCGATATTCTTTTAACACAGGTTCAATCTTCTCATTCTTTGGCCTCGCTCACCGAAAATCCATCTTCCAAAGAAACAGCGGCTTGTTCAGGATTTGAAACACTGACGTCCCGCAAAGTAATGGGAGAAGTCCCTCCGACGGAAATATTGGCAACCATTTGGGAAGAACTCATAAAAGTGACATTATTCACGACGATCGTTGAATCACTCATTGGCAGATCAAATTGAGAGGCCAAAATATTCGCAAAGGGTTGTTTAGCGCATGGGGGATTCAAAAAGGGAATTAAGCGCGAAAGAAAACTCACGTTAGCACTGGGGCAATCATTGTACATAATGGATGACCACATATTGATATAGCCATGATTGGACTGCTCGAAGAAAGGCGTTCGAAGAAGGTAGACGGGTTTATATTCATAGGCCTTTCTCCATAAGGCATGCTCAAAAACTTCAACGGCCTGAAGCTCCTGTTGGGTAGGGTACTGATAATCCTCAATGGGGTAATTGGTCGGCCCGAATTCGCCAGACCCCCACTTAAAGTCTTCCCACTCGTAACTTTCCGCAAAAGCTCGAACGGCTTCAATTTGCAGAACAAAATCCCGGTCACTCTCGGGATCATTGATACTCGAAACCTGTAAATGCAAATCCACGATCTCATCGTTATCCGCCGCCCAAATAATCCACTGTCTCATTCTGTCTTGCCTTGATTTTTTAACGAGAAAATTGGGGTCTGCGGGATCAAGCACAACGTCCGGATGTACGACAGCCGTTGCCGTAAGAGCCGCACTTGAAAATTTTATGGAAGTCCCATTCGTTACATTGTTTCGAAGGTAAGTTCGAAGATCTGTAGCAAGAGCAATAGCCCGGGTGTGATCCTGATCGGAGACTATAGTTCCAGGCCCCCCACAAACTTCATTAAAAAGCATGAGCCTAAATCTCCCATTGGAGATAAGACTCTGCGCCGCCGTTGTATTCAAGAGGTCTTTCAAATTCGTCCTCACGGTCAGATAATCTGTATCATTCGTGGCGGGAGGAACATCATTCATACTAAGTTGGCCATTTTGATCGACACTTTCCGGCCATCGAAGAGTATAAGCAATCTCGATAGGGCCGTTGGCCGCCAAATCGACCGCGTCTTCAAACCTTTGAACAAGGACATCCCACAGAGAATTCTCTTCATCGGGCATATCCCAAGCATTCAAAATATTCCTTGTCATTTCCAGCTGAGGTGTCGTGCTTGTGGAACCCGTCAGCCAGTTCGTAAAATAGTTCAAATCCCAGATTCCGTACCCCCCAACGGTTGTGTTTCCGCGCGTCAAAATAAAATCCACGTCCGCACCACTCTCGAAACCCGTTCCATTAATCGTGACGTTCAAGGTCGACCCTTGAGCTGCAGAAGTCGGGTTTATCGAAGTAATGGTCACCGTGGGTGAAAATGCTTTTTCAGATCCACCGTAAGTTGAACTTCCGCTCACAAAGGAACATAAAGAAATTAAGGAAAAACTTGCTATCCCCAAAACACGACTCATTGGCATTTCGTGCACAACCCCCCCCTGAGATTGGCGCGATCTGCTCAATCTCATCTCATATTAGTTCATGTTAGTATTTAAAAACCCAAGATCAAATTCTGGCGAAGTT
>CAZSZT010000287.1:0-3243 GCA_964611175.1 uncultured Bacteriovoracaceae bacterium | reverse complement strand
GAAAAACGAAGTTGTTGGAAAAGAAAAAGTTGATGAAAGCATTTTCAAGGCTTCTTTTCGTCCCTATCTTATGCACGACTATGTCGTGATGCAGAGGAGGAAGCTTCGACAGGGAACTCATTCGACGAAAACCCGTGCCGAAGTTTCGGGAACCGGAAAAAAACCATTTCGACAAAAAGGAACCGGGCAAGCTCGCCAGGGAACACTCATTGGCCCCCATCAGGTGGGCGGTGGTATTGCCTTTGGCCCAAAGCCTCGATGTTATTCGACGGCTTTAAATAAAAAAACGAAGGACGAGGCGATTCGAGTGGCTCTCTCCCAGAAGAATTTTGAAAATAAACTTTTTATTTTAGATACAATCGACGTGGCGTCGGGGAAAACAAAGGATGCCGTTAAACTGGTCAGCGTCTTTTTAAAACCATCGGCGTTGGTCGTGGGGGATTTTTCTGAACCGACGACTCGAGCGTTTCGGAATTTACCTCGAGCAAAGGCTATTTCCACCAAAGCGCTTAATGTGGCGGATATTTTAAGGTTCGATCATCTCTTGATCGATCGAAAATCTTTGGGATGGATTTCCGAGCGTTATCAGAAGCCCTCCAAGAAAGTTGAAAAAGGTGCGGCATGATGAAGAGCATTATTAAATATCCCTTGATTACAGAAAAGGGTTCGGATCTTCAGGCTGCCAACAATCAGTATGTTTTTGACGTGGATCTCGATGCAAACAAAACGGAGATTAAGAAAGCCGTTGAATCTTTGAAGAAGAATATTGAGGTCGAAGATGTTTGCACCCAGATTGTCCGAGGAAAAGTAAAGCGAGTCGGACGAACCATGGGAAAGCGGTCCAACTGGAAAAAAGCAGTCGTACGACTTAAAACAGGACAAACATTGGATTTGTTTGAACAAGTTTAGGAAAAGTTATGGGATTTTATAAACCGATTACACCAGCTCGCCGATATTATACTCGACGAGATTTTTCAGACCTTACGAAAGGGATTCAACCCTGTAAGTCCTTGTTGGAGCCGCTTCCGTCAACGGGGGGGCGAAACAACGATGGCCACATTACCTCACGGTTTCGAGGGGGTGGGCATAAACGCCTTTATCGATTGATTGATTTTCGAAGAGATAAGGTTGGTGTTTCTGGCAGGGTCGTCAGTGTTGAGTATGACCCCAATCGATCCGTCAATATTGCGCTCATTCAATATACAGATGGTGAGAAGCGATACATTTTGGCTCCTCAAAGCCTTCAGGTGAATGATCGAGTGAGTTCTGGGCCCGAGGCGGATATTACCGTAGGCTCGGCGCTGCCTCTCCGGGCCATTCCGGTGGGTACGTTTATTCATAATATTGAACTGAAGCGCGGGAAGGGCGGTGCTTTAGCGCGTTCAGCAGGGACCTTCGCGCAAATGATTGCGAAGGAGGGAGATTACGCGAGTGTTCGCCTTCCTTCTGGCGAGATTCGAAAGGTGTCTACTGAAAATTATGCGACCATTGGGCAGCTCGGAAACGCCGAGCATATGAATGTGAGCTGGGGAAAAGCCGGGCGTTCTCGTTGGCTTGGAAAGATGCCGCATAATCGCGGAACTTCGATGAACCCGGTGGATCATCCGCACGGCGGTGGACAAGGAAAAACAAAAGGTGGGCGGCATCCGGTAAGTCCTTGGGGACAGCCGACGAAGGGATATCGAACTCGCAATAATAAACGAACGGATTCGATGCGCTTAGAGCGTCGGAAGACAAAAACAGGAATGGGTGGATAAGTAGAATGGCTCGATCATTGAAAAAAGGTCCCTTTGTTGACTTTCACCTTTTAGACAAGGTGATGAGTCAAAAGGATTCAACAAGTAAAAAGATGATTAAGACATGGTCTCGTCGTTCGACGGTTATTCCGGAAATGGTGGGTTTTACTCTTGCCGTTCACAATGGAAAGACATTTATTCTGGTCTTCATAACGGAAAATATGGTTGGTCATAAACTAGGAGAGTTTGCTCCTACCCGAACATTCAAAATGCATTCGGGAGATCGTAAAGCAGGAAAGGATGCGGCCGCTTAAGCCCAGCTTAAAGAAAGGAAATTACTGTGGAAGCCTCTGCACGATTAAAATTTGCTCGAATTTCTTCTAAGAAAATGCAGCCCATTGCTAGCATGGTTCGAGGCTTGGGACTTCAAGAAGCCATTGCTAGCCTCCAATATACTCCCAAAAAAGGGGCCATCTTTCTTAGAAAGGTTTTGGAATCCGCTAGAAGTAATGCGGCGGAGAAACAAGTGGATGTGGATACATTAAAGATTAAGTCGGTTCAGGTAGATAAAGGCCCTATGTTTTATCGAATGATGACGAGACAAAGAGGGATGGCTTATCGGATTCGTAGACGAAGTGTTCATATTTCCGTAACCGTGGGAGACGACTGATGGGTCAGAAAATTCATCCAACCGGATTTAGAGTTAAAGTTATTCGTAGCTGGGACTCCATTTGGTTTTCCGAAAAAGACTATCGAAAGCTTTTAAAGGAGGATCTTGCCATTCGAAATTTCCTGGACGAAAAAATCGGTCACGCTGGAATTTCTAAGGTAGTGATCGAACGCTCGTCATCCAAGGTTCGTGTGAGCATTCATACCTCTCGCCCTGGAATCATCATTGGGAAAAAAGGCGCGGGAATTGATGTTTTGAAGGGACAACTTCAGAAATTAGTTTCTTCCGAACTTCTTTTGAATATTAAAGAGGTCCGAAAGGTAGAAATTGATGCCAAGCTTGTGGCTGAAAATATTGCCACTCAACTCGAACGACGAGTTGCCTTTCGGCGGGCGATGAAGAAGGCAATCCAGTCGGCGATGAAATTCGGAGCCGAAGGGATTAAGGTTCAGCTCAGCGGTCGATTGGCTGGGGCTGAAATGGCCCGAATGGAGAGATATATGGAAGGCCGTGTTCCTCTTCATACGTTACGAGCAGATATCGATTATGGAGTTGCGACGGCTCAAACAACGTATGGCGCGATAGGAATCAAGATCTGGGTGTTTAAAGGTGAAGTTTTGGAAAAGAACAGGCAGCAGACGGATGAACCTGCATTGGTGGCTTAAAGAGGTTTGAACAATGTTACAACCAGCAAAACAAAAATGGAGAAAACAATCGAAAGGCCGGAATCGCGGTCAATCCACCAGAGGGCAGTTTTTGTCTTTTGGTGATTTTGGACTTCAAGCGGTCGATCGAGGGCGTTTAACGGCCCGACAAATCGAAGCGGGTCGGATCACC
>CAZSZT010000286.1:0-3260 GCA_964611175.1 uncultured Bacteriovoracaceae bacterium | reverse complement strand
ACCCTCAAAATTTGGTTTGCCCCCTCCTTTAAATCTTCCATAAATTCCTTTTATTTTTTATTTTTCTTTGAGTTTCGGAACTCCCGAACTCTTCCCGGGAATAAACTTCGTGAAGAAAAATTAAAGAATGAGGAGATTTGCCTTTTACTAAGGCTGAGAAAGAGCCATTCGACTGGCCATATCTTGTTTGGAGGAGGAAAAGCGAACAAGGACCGGGGTCGATGAAAGCTGCAGGCTCATGGGGTCAGACAAATTGGAGGGGCGATACTCCGCTCCAAGGCTTTGAGCCTGAAGCCCTCCCGACTTGGCCTCGTAAAAGATTCCAAGGAGGTTTACTCGATTTGATTTCCATTTTTCCAAAGAAGCCTCATCCGTGACCTTGGCAAACTCATCCTCAAGATAATTTCGAATGAGTTCGACCAAACTCATCGGCTCCGATCCCGATTTCATCCACCCGAACACAAGGCGATCTCCGCGGCCCGTTTTTCCGTACCCTAAAACATAATGCGAACCCGATTGAGTTTTGAGTTCCCTAAGCTCTTCCGGCCTAAAGGAACTTAAAAAATTTTGAACTTCCGTTGAATGAGAAAAACCAATCGAAGAAGAGCCTCCTTCAGGGCGATATAAGGCCGTTAAGTAATTTTGAAATTGAAGATATTCAGAAGGAGAGGAAGACGACGTCGATTTGGCAACTAAAACGTCAGAGCTTAAAACTCCAAATACCAACAACCCGACCCAAATCCTCCTCGCTCCCATTCATCCATTTTAGGGTAATTGTGCATTGCGTTGAACCCCCGTCAAAGTCTTGACGAGGGCAGGTAAAGGCATGGAATCTAAGGATTCAAGATTCGATCGAGATGATCCACGAGATCTTGTCCTCTAGGGCCCAATTCTTTCTTTTCCTTTGGACGCGGATTTAATTTTTCACGGACCTTCTTTGTAGCAGTTTGTAATTTTCCAATGATCTCCTCCTGAGACAAATACCCACAATGAAAATCTTCTAAGTTAATCACGACCTGCGCTGCAACGCGGATTACCGCATAACCAACCAGGTCCGCCAAAAACAACGGGGCAATACGTGGGTTTGTATTTTTACTTTCAACAATTTGTAACAACATTACTTTCTCTTTGTCCTTTGGATAATCAGGTGCTTCGTCATAGAATCGACTGATGGCGGGCAAGGCTTTCTTTAACTCGACAACCGCCTTCGTAAGACAGGGTTCGGAAGTCTCCTTCATGGCCCCGTTACGAATAGGTGCAGAAAGTTCAATAATAACCCCTTCTTCCATGGCCTCGATCCTGGCCCCCTTAATGTAGATATCCTCAGCCAAAACTTCCAACGACAGTGCGCCCACTAAAAAAATGGAAACCAATAAACTGTAAAAATGAAACTCTCTCATAAAAACTCCCTCTTTCTTTGACCTTCTCTTACCACAAGTACGGTTAAGGTCAATACCACCCAAAGGAGTTAAAATAAGGCTTATCTACCAATCCGTTCTTCCGCCTCAGCGACAAAGGCTAGATCCCAGGTTTGATCCACGAAAGGAATTTTTACGTGATGAGTATAGGCGTACTTAATCTTCATCTGCCTTCCGTTTTTGGAACGATCCACGATCACATCTTCTTCGACGGCATCCTTAAAGCCATTATCTTGTAAGGCATAAAGGGCCTTCTGATGCATCTGAACATCATCGGCTTCTCGATTGGATAAAATGACATCCGATAAAAGTTTTGAAGCCGCCGTATTTCCATAGTACGCGATCGCGTATTGAATCCCTGCCCATCCTCCAAGCAAAACGCCAACCAAAAGCAGATAAGAAAGAAGGGTCATTTCCCCCTTTTTTGTCGTTCGACGAATGAATTTTTGCATACATTAATTTTAAGTGTCGATTTTGAGAATAGCAAGAAAGGCTTCTTGTGGAACTTCCACGGAACCGATTTGCTTCATCCGTTTCTTACCTTCTTTTTGCTTTTCCAAAAGCTTTCGCTTTCGAGTGATATCGCCACCGTAACATTTAGCCAAAACATCTTTTCGCAATGCGCTTAAGGTTTCTCGGGCAATGATTTTGGATCCAATCGCTGCTTGAATCGCGACTTGATACATTTGCTTCGGAAGAAGTTCTTTCATTTTCTTTGTCAGTTCCCGGCCCCTTGGATAAGCAAAATCGCGATGACAAATGAGAGATAGCGCTTCGACTTTCTCCCCATTTAAAAGTAAATCCACTTTTGCCAGATCGGATTCTCGATAATCTAAAAACTCATAATCCAAACTCGCATAACCTTTGGAGATCGATTTCAGTCGATCAAAAAAATTAAGAGCAATTTCATTCAAAGGAAGCTCATACTCCAAAACAACACGAGTGGTTGTCAAATATTCCATCTTGCGTTGAATTCCACGTCTATCCGTACAAAGCTGCATGATGGCCCCAATAAACTCTGGAGGTGTATGAATGGTCACCTTATAATAAGGCTCTTCCATTTTTTCGATCAAATGGGGTTCCGGAAGCTTTGCGGGATTCGAGATTTCTTCGAACGACCCATTCGTTTGGGTGACCCGGTACTTAACCGTTGGAACCGTGGAGATTAAATCCAAATTGTACTCTCGCTCGAGTCGTTCCCGAACAATTTCCATATGAAGGAGCCCTAAAAATCCAGCTCGAAAACCAAAACCTAAATGCTCCGACGTTTCGGGTTCATAAGAAATCGCCGAATCGTTGAGAGTGAGTTTGGACAACGAATCTTTTAAATTTTCATAATCGTCTGTCGAGGTCGGAAAGATTCCACAAAAGACCATGGGTTTAATTTCCTTAAACCCTGGAAGGGGCTTCGTTACTCCATCTCGTAACGAAGTGACGGTATCCCCCACTCGAGCTTCCGCGACGGTTTTAATTCCCGCTACGATGAAACCGACTTCTCCCATCCCAATTTCGGAGATCGCCTTTGCAACCGGAGTAAAAACGCCAAGTTCCAAAATTTCATAACGCTGCTGAGTACTCATGAGCAGGATCGAATCTTTAACCTTCAGCTTTCCCGAAAAAACCCGCACAAGCATCACCACCCCTCGATACGCATCGAACCAAGAGTCAATGACCAGCGCGGCAAGCTTGCCGTCCGAATTATACCGATCCGATGGCGGTGGAATTCTCTCCACAATCGCTTCCAAAATTTCTTCGATTCCAATTCCCGATTTGGCCGAAGCCGAAATGGCCGTTTTCGAATCTAAGCCAATGACGTCTTCGATTTCCTTTTTGACAGTTTCC
>CAZSZT010000285.1:0-3263 GCA_964611175.1 uncultured Bacteriovoracaceae bacterium | reverse complement strand
CTCCCGGAGGAAGGTCAGCTTGTTGGATAATCTCGGCTAAATGAAGAGCCGTCAGGGGGGTTGTCTCCGCCGGTTTAAGAACCACGGTGTTTCCCGCCGCAAGTGCAGGAGCGATTTTCCAGGCCGCCATCAAAAGCGGAAAATTCCAGGGGATAATTTGACCGGCAACCCCTAAAGGGCGTGGAGTTTTCCCCGGAAACGCATAGTCGATTTTATCGGCCCACCCGGCATAATAAAAGAAATGAGCGGCCGCTAAGGGAATATCGACGGCTTTTGATTCTCGAATCGGCTTTCCGCCATCCATCGATTCAATCACCGAAAGCTCTCGTGCACGTTCTTGAATCAAACGAGCGATTCGATAGAGATATTTTCCACGTTCTTTCGGAGAAATTTTTGACCAACTTTGATCGTAAGCCCGCCTGGCTGCCTGAACGGCGCGATCCACATCCGACGGAGAAGCTTCGGCGACATCCGCTAATTTCTTTTCCGTTGCGGGATTGATGCTTTCAAAATAATGACCTTTTTCAGGACTTACGAATTCGCCGTCAATAAAGAGGTCGTAACGTTCTTTTAACGTAATATGCTCCGAGTTTTCGGGAGCTGGTGAATAGGTCCAGGATGTTGAGAACTTCAGACGGGGAGTTGATTTCAATTTTTGAGAAACCTTTTTTTTTGATTTTACTTTCACGTTTAGTCCTTCGAGAAATAATCAAATGATTGATAAACGCCTGTCTGCTCTTTGAGAATTTGCCTCAAAAGGTCATTCGCAAGGCTGCTTGCACCAAACCGAAAGAAGTCAGGGTTGAGCCAGTCTTCGCCCAAGGTCTCGCGAAGCATGATCAAATACTGAAGGGCAAGCTTGGAGGTTGAAATACCCCCTGCGGGCTTCATCCCAACTTTTCGCCCGGTTCGATAATAATAATCACGGATGGCTTCACACATCACCAGTGTCACCGGAAGCGTTGCCGCCGGCTGAATTTTTCCAGTGGACGTTTTAATAAAATCAGCGCCTGCTTCCATGGCTAAATCGCTTGCTCGACGGACTTGATCAAGACTGCTCAGTTCGCCAGTTTCCAAGATCACTTTTAAATGGGCTCGGCCACAAGCTTCTTTGACATCTTGAATCTCTTCAAAAACTTTGTCGTAACGTCCGGCAAGGAATTCTCCCCTTGAAATGACCATATCGATTTCATCGGCTCCCTCGCTTACCGCCCATTTCGTTTCTTCAATCTTAAATTCTCGAGAGCTCATCCCGCTGGGAAAGGCCGTGGCGACCGCCGCAACCTTGACAGAACTTCCTTCTAAGCAGTCTTTCGCCGTACGTACGAAATTCGGATAAACGCAAACAGCGGCGACGGACGGTAAATACGAAAGACCATCATAGGGTCGAATGGCTTTTCGACAAAGTTGACGGACCTTTCCCTCCGTGTCCTTCGCTTCCAGAGTGGTGAGATCTAGCATACTTAACGCAAGCTTGAGGGCGTTTAATTTGGAGTCCTTTTTAAGGCTTCGAGAGCAGAATCGAGCCACTCTTTCCTCAACACCAACTTGATCGACAACTGGGCTAGACAGCAAAGGTTCCTCCTACCTCAAAAGCTCTAGCATATTGTTGAAAGCCAGCCAAAGTTGATTTGATAGAGAGGTTTCATTTTGCGAAGCGTTTCATTGTCATCGAAAGGTCGATCTCCTAAGCTAGAAGGCCGAATGCTCTGGGTTAAGGCCGTCCATATCGTTTTCATGGTGTCTTGGTTGGCTGGATTGCTCTATCTTCCGAGGCTTTTTGTCTACCATTCGATGACCGAAGATCGGCTTGGACTGGAACGCTTTAAAGCAATGGAAAGAAGGCTTTATTACGGAATCATGATGCCGGCAATGCTTCTGACATTTGCGACGGGAATTTGGATGCTTTTCGATTACGCTTGGGGGACTTACGGGAAACACCTTTGGCTTCACCTAAAACTCGGTCTGGTTGTTCTCCTTCTGCTTTATCATTTTTTATGCGGTTACTGGATGAATCAATTTGCCGCCGAGCGAAATTCGTATTCTCATCGATTCTTTAGAATCGTGAATGAGCTTCCCTGGCTCCTTTTATTTGGAATTACCGTTCTGGTGATCGTGAAGCCTTGGACAGAAAGTTTTTGATATTCTATGAAGCCTCAAATTTTTTTAGGCGTCGCCTGCATTTTAATAGTTATTGTATTGGGCCGTCTGTGTATTTTTACGGAGCCCTATGCCGTTTCGGTGGATGAATCGACCTATTTAGCGATCGCCGAAATTCTTCATCAAGATGGTGTTTTATATGCGGATGCGGTCGATCGAAAGCCTCCGGGGTTATTTTGGCTTTATGAAGGATTTGGAAAACTTATCGGTAAATGGAATATTCACGGAATTCATATCCTCTTTCTTTTAATGACGGGGTTGTTATCCGCGCTCGCCGGTCTTCTGAGCTTTCATCTTTATGACTCCACGCGAATCGGTTGGGGGGCAGCGCTTTTGTATGCTCTTTTTCATTCCGCATTTCCTCGTGAGATCGTTTCCGCGAACGCCGAATATCCCATGATGGTTTTTATCGGGTTTTCTCTTCTTAGTTTATTCCGTGGAATGGAGGCGAAACAATGGGCGTGGATTGTTTTGTCGGGTCTCCTGGCGGCCGTCGCAACCTTGTTTAAACAATATGCCGCCCTTATTTATATGGCCGGCTGTTTGGGATGTTTCATATATGATTTTCGTTTTTCTTCAAAAGTATTTTGGAAAACTTATGGTCTTTATTTTTTAAGTATTCTGGGCGGTGTTGGATTTGTTTATGCCGGCGTTGTCACCTGGTTTTGGGTTCATGGAGCCTTAGCAGATTTTCTTTATTGGAGCCTTCTCGACGGGCTTTTGTATATTCAGCAGCCATCGGCTCAGCTCAATACTCAGACATCGGCCGGTCTTTCCGTTTTTGGAATGATTTTTTCGTGGCTGATTCTTTGGATTTCTCTTCGTTTTTCTTTTGCGGAATGGAAAACCAAAAAGGCGTATGCATTGTTGGGGGCCTTGGTTGGATCTTTGGCGACGGCCTTTCTTTCCGGGCGGTACTATACCCATTATTTCGTGCCCGTTATTTTTTGTTTGGTTGTCTTATCCGCCGCGGGTTTATTTTCTTTATGGGACTCCTGGAGAAAGACAAAAATTCTTCGAGCTGCTTTCTGTTTTTTACTCATTTGCCCGTTTGTCTTTTATGCCATCTTCAATTTGGAGAGGGATCGATTCTCTGACCGCTG
>CAZSZT010000284.1:0-3275 GCA_964611175.1 uncultured Bacteriovoracaceae bacterium | reverse complement strand
AGCTGAATTGAATCCGAAGTGGCCATTCGTGCATATGAAGAAATTCGAAGTAGGGCCAAGCGTTCATCTAGGGTCATGGCATCTTGAACGAGTTCGTGGAAGAGATCTGCATTCGGCTGTTGCATAAGTAGAATAAAAGATTGAAAGAAAACTTCTCGACGCTGATTGAGGAGCGACCCTTCCTCTTCGATTTCAGTACCAGGATTTTTTGCTCCTGGAAATTCCGTGCTGTTTAGAATGGAATCAAATTCCGTTCGCAAAGCCCTGGAAATTGGCTTTAGGACGACTAGGGCCGCTGTTGATTTTTGCTCCACAGCGAGGGCTTCTTCCAAAGAAATTGCAAAGGGTGTTTCGGTCTGGGAGCGTTTCATCATGGCGTCTTTAGCGCGAGTCGCAAGGCGAGACCCACGAGCTTCCATCAGCGTAAGTAGTTCTAACTGCTCTGCATAAGTTCGATTGAGAAAGATATGTATAAGTCGATGGTCCAGTTCCGTTCTTTTCGCTTCAGAAAGGTCAAGAGATTCTGCTATTTGAACAAATTCATCGTCCCATCCGCCGTGAAGAATAATAAGTGTTGCTAAAAGGTCTCTCGCTTTTTTCCCGAAGCCTGGCGCCGGGGTAACTCTAGGAGATTTCGTTGGCCATAAGTAATGATAATTAGGGTCGTTACTTTTTTCGTTTGGACTATTCCCTCTGTATCTTTTTTCTGTAGATGAAATGGGTCCTTTTCCGTCGCTAAATAAACCATTTCCCCACATATCTAAAGGCTGAGGTGGAGGAAAAAAATCCCCAAACTCATGCTGGTAAAGCTTCATCTCTTCGGTTTCAAACCTCTCAAGTGCATTCCTTATCGTTTCAATTTCATCTCCCGCGAGATGGTACCTTGGGGGCAGGAGGCGTTGGGAGAGGACGCTGGATAGCTGTTGGTTTAACGCGATTTCATAATGAGTTGCTGACGAGCCGGGGATATCTGGAAAATCGGGAATAAAATCTCCTAATTCGGTAATGCCGATGTCGGGGTTGAGATTAATGATGCGAGTATCTCTCATAACACTGCAATGGCTCGCAGCGAGACGCGCTTCTTGAAAATTCTTAATTTGCTTAGATACGGCTTCGACTAAGCTTTGGCCCGTTTCAATCTGAGTCTCGTCAAACGGATTGTCCGTGAGCTTCGCCTGCACGTCGTCAAATGAGAGGCGGAATCGTGCCCGCGCTGATTCCAAATCGCCGAAACTTCTTGCCCGAAGGGTCTGGAGCGTTTCTGGAACGGCATTATTAATCCACTGCTTTTCATCATCAGTGAGCGGGCCACCCTGGAACCATCTATAACCATTTTTTTGCATTGATCGGTTCTGCCCAATTAATTGAGACAAGTTTAAAAATGAATATGAGCCCATCGGCCGAAATGATCGCCAAATACGATCCGTGTTGGATAATTCATTTTTATAAACAACGATCTCGTCTCCAAATACTTCAAACGAAAAGATCGAAGCTGAGATGATAATTATTGGTAAGAATCGGTATAGCCTTTTTAACCTCGCCACGATGTCCCTCCGTTAGTTTCTGCCACGAAACTAAATAAAATTTATACTAGTCACTGAATTGCAAAATTCGGGCCAAACGCATTTTGAGAAATTTCAATAGGTTAGAAATTTGCACATGCGGCGCCGACTCCTCGGGACGAAAGTCGTAGAAGTCTTTCCGGGCAGCACGTGAGGAAAAGACTCGTGAATTTAAAGAGTTGGAAGGATGATGCGTCCTCAGAGGAGTCCGGGGTTCATCCGAAAACCCTAAAAGTTATGTGCTTTTTAGCACATCCGCCCATAAATTTTATTTAGTTATCGCAAATATCAGGCTCGTGTCCCCTAGCGTAACCAGAAAGATTGAAGTATATGAGCGAGCAATATGACGTCATTCTCACCCGCGCTTCGCTTAATTCGAACGCTATTTATATTTGTAAGCACAATCGGTTTGTATGCGTGCTCCAGTGACGAAATCGTTTTGACCCCTAAGGAAGTCCGGAAAGAAATAATTCAAGGCCCGCCTGAACCTGCAACATGGACAGTGGAAAAATTTGAGAATGAATGGACCCATGCCCAAATTCCAAATGAACGAGAGAATCTTATTAAGGAACTCCCCTCGCGAGCTGCCGCAAATTTTGATTGGACAATCTTTTGGAGAAAGTTTGCTAGTAACGAGCTTTCACTTTCGAAAGATTCGGAAGCCAATGTCCATGCCCAGCTCTCGACCCTTCATAGGTTCCACTGCAATACGGCGGGAATGAATGCTTACGCAGACTTTGTCGAAAGTATTCTAAAAAATAATTATGTCGCGACCATTCAAATGGCTTATTTGAAGTCCATCTATGGAGAGAATAATCATTGCCGTCATGTCCCCATCTTGTCTTCGTATAATACAGCGGCACTCAATTGGTTGCTGCATCAAGAAGAATCATCTGAAACATTGGAATTAATTTCAAGGGGTTTAGAGTTCTACTCTTTAATCGTCGTTGTTTCGGAGGAATCCGACGATCAAATTGCGCAATCCATAAGTAGAATAAATCTACCGGATCTTGAGCGATCGGTGACCCACTCATTGGAAGGAGGCGCTTCCTGGCCTATATTTAACCGATTGGTGAAGGCGTCTCAAATTCTTAGCAGCGCATTGGGAACGAGTGGCGAAAGAATTCACCGTACAATCATTTCAAGCAGCTTCCTAGACCCCGCTTATTTTGGCCGCGTTCTATCCATGTGTATCAATAGTGACGCATGCGATCTTGAAGCACTTGTAAATTCCTATATACATGGAACCGAATCTTATTTTCAATCCATCAAATCGAAACTTACCGATTTCCTGGTCGCGGCACGAACCGAATTGATTGATGTTCAAGTCGAGAAGAATGAAAGAGACTTTAAAACATTTGAAACCATCTACAACGATTTTCACTTATTTCGACTTATTGCCGTCCGACTACAATCGTTTATTTCTAATTCTGATAAACGAAGATTTTTCGATGAAAATCTCGCCGCATTAAATTCTTTAAGGGGGTTTATGAAGTCCCTGCTTGATTCACATCGAGAAGGAGTTGAGCAATTTTTAAAATTTAGATCGACCATTCAAAGAGATCTTCTTGCCACAACTTTACTTGCTTCCATTTTTGACAAACCTTTGAGTCAAGAGGAGTTGTGGGAAATTCCAAATCAGCAAGACGATACAGTTTTAGGCCGCATCTTTTCCTTTAATTACCAAAAATTAATTCTTCGTTACGACAGCTC
>CAZSZT010000283.1:0-3277 GCA_964611175.1 uncultured Bacteriovoracaceae bacterium | reverse complement strand
TGCGATCTTTGACTTTATCGGTGACAGACCATTCCGAAATCTGGGCAATACTGACGGGGCCTGGCCTGTCGCCTTGGCTGGAAGGTTGTTGACTGATAAATAAAGAGGCAATATCTCGTTCGGCCCATGAGTTCTTGGAGGTTTTAATCAAAGAAGTCCGCGTCGCGGCTCCCTTATAATCGGACTTTTGAAGTACGGGTTGAATCATGAAAAACTCGGAGACCGATTGAGCGTTAAGCTTGGAGGTAATAGGATGAGAGGAGTCGTAATCGCTAACGGCCAATTTTGCGTTAATGACTCGGCCTCGAAGAAGCTGAATTTGATGTTCCAACATCACGGCCTCTCCAAATTCCAAACCATACTTATCAAGCAAAGGCTCAAACCCATTGGAAAGGAGTTTATCTTTTTTCGCGGTGAGCAAAGGATCCTGGCCGATCACCAGGCTTCCGCCTCGCTCTAAGAAATTACTTAAAAGGTTCGCTTCTGAACTGGAAAGAGGACGTTGAGCGCCCCAGGCAACAATCATCTCCGCGTCTTTTGGAATCTCGGGAGTCGTTGCTAAATGAAGAGGCATGACTTTAAATCCTTCGTTCTCCAGCAGGACTTTTGCAATATAAAGACCACCCGATGTTTTATCGTCTTCGAGATCGCCCTCGCCGTGACCTTGAAGGAAATAAAGACTTTTCGTTTTATCGCTCATGACTCGCTTAATGGCGGTTGTCACATCTTGCTCTGAGATTCCCGTAAGCTTCACCGATTTTTTGGTGGTTTCGTTGCGCACGACAATTTCATCGGCGGCACTTCCGTATTGCTCCATCATGGTGGGAAATTTATCAGGGTCATAGACTTCAAATTTAATTTGTCCGGTTTGAAGACGGTATTTGTCGATCAAATTCTTAAGCAGCTGCCGTTCTCGAACGCCTTCGGCAAAAAAGGCCGCGATCGAAATCGGAGTTTTCAATCCTTTTAAAAGTTCTACGGAATCTGACGATAAAGAGTGGATCTTATTGACCGTTGTATCGTAGGTTTTCTCACCCCAGCGAGAATGAGCAATCACATTGACTCCGATAATGAGGAAGAAAACAAGGAGACCACCTAAAATTCCAAAAATGGCGTCGGATTTTCGGGAGATGGTACTCATCGTATCCCCAATGAAATGGAATAGGAAAAAAGCACATCCAAAAACCCCAAGGCCTATCTGTACGTAACTGATCGCTCGATACTGGCCTTGAAAAACAAGGCTGGCAACAGCTCCGAAAATAACGAAAATAATTCCTAACCCGCCACAAAATCTTGCAAAATTTTTCATATCTTATTTCCTCGCCAATGATTGAACGGAAATTTTTGCTACCGAGAGAAAGAAAACACAAACGCTGATAAAAAAAACGAGACTCGATACCGCCATGACGCCTTTGTTAAACTCCTCGAAATGAGTCGTTACCGAGACGGCGTTCAAGAAAGTCGATAGATTTCCGGAAACACTTCCAGCAATCCATCCCACCATCAGAAAGGAGAGACAAATGAAGAGAGCCACAAAGAAGGCGATGATTTGATTTTTGGTTAAAGAACTCGCAAATAGGCCAATGCTTATCGCGGCCGCACCACTTAAGATGAGGCCTAGGTAGCCGGAAACGACTGGCCCAATCTCCGGATTTCCATAACCGAACATAACACCTAAGAACAAACCTTGAGTGACAATGAGACCCATGAAAAGAACAAAGGCCGCGATGAATTTTCCGAGGATAATATCCCATGTGGAAATCGGTGACGTTAACAAAAGTTCATAGGTTCCTTGACTTCTCTCTTCGGCCAACAATCTCATGGTGATTGCGGGCGTCATAAACAAGAAGAGTAAAAAGAAACTAAACGATATGACGTTCGTTATCAGCATTCCATTCAGGTTAATATAAGACAAGGCTTCAGGATTCCTCATCAGCTGCGCTTGAATTTTTGCTTGTTGTAACGCTTGATCAAAAAGCTCCATCGAACGAAGAAATTGAACCCCTGTTACGAGGGCAAAAATACTTAAAATCACATAGGCAATCGGAGAGACAAAAAAACTTTTAATTTCTCTCTTTGCGATCGTCCAAAATCCCATAATCACTTTCCTTTCTTATCCTACTGAAACTTTCTTTTGAGATTTTTCCAGAAAAGCACTTTCGTCTTTGGCAATGACTTCCAGGAAGATTTCTTCCAGGGATTTCTTTTCGGACAAATCTTTAATCTGCTGTTCATGAGTCAGATGGCCTCGGTGAATAATAATGGCCCTCTGGCAAACAGCCGTTACTTCCGACAAAATATGAGTGGATAAAAGAACCGTATGTTCACCGGCGAATTCACGAATGAGATTTCGTATTTCGATAATTTGCAAGGGATCGAGCCCCACGGTGGGCTCATCCAATATGATAACCGGGGGTTTATGAATCACCGCTTGAGCCAAGCCCACCCGTTGACGAAAACCTTTTGAAAGATTTCCAATAATCGAATTTCGGCGTTCTTTCAAACCACACTTTTCAATCGCCCATTCCAGATTTTCTTTTTGCTGAGTCCTGGCAACCTTTTTGAGTTGTAAAACAAATTGAAGATAAGACTGAACACTCATCTCGGGATAGACGGGCGGTGTTTCCGGAAGGTAACCAATACGTTGTTTGACTTCATAAGGGGCCTTTGTCACCGAGTAGCCGGCAATTTCCGCGTCTCCGGAGGTCGGTTGATAATAACCTGTAAGAATCCTCATCGTCGTTGTTTTGCCAGCGCCGTTCGCTCCTAAGAATCCAACGATTTCGCCCTTTCGAATTTCAAAAGAAACGCCGGAGAGTGCCGTAAAAAGCCCGTAGGTTTTTGTAAGGTTTGTTGTTTTAATCATTTTTTAACCATCCTTTTACCCATCATGCTCCAATGAGCATTTTTGAGAGAATTCTAATAATCAGAGAAGAGAGCGTCAACGATCACTCAGGGTGATCTTTAGGGAGGCCGCCTTTTCTTCCAAGAGAGACGGTGGAACCCCCAATTTCTGACTGGCTCTTAAAAGGTCGCCTTGAGAACTTCGAATAGCCTCAACAATGGCTTCCTTTTCAAGACCTTCCATTTTTTGGCGCAATACGTCCTTCGAACGCTTTTCCCAGGCCTCTCTTGGATTGACAGGGGAGGCAAACAGATGGGGGGGGATTTGATCTTTGGAAATCACGGGTTTTGTGGCGATATTGACCGAGTACTCCATACAGTTTTCAAGTTCTCGCAGATTTCCCGGCCATGGATATTGGATGAGATGAAACAT
>CAZSZT010000282.1:0-3281 GCA_964611175.1 uncultured Bacteriovoracaceae bacterium | reverse complement strand
AAGAATCTTAAACCTTTGATCCATTAGAAACTGAGCCACCCGTATTTCTCCCAATTGACCGAGGACCGTTTTCTCGATGGTTTTTAAAAAGGAATATCGATGAATCGCGCAGGGTCCCAAACGAAAAATAGCCTTGCGATGAAACTCCGTTGCATAACCTTTATGTTGTTTAAAACCATAACCCGGATAATCTTGTTCCGCCTTGAGCATCCAATGGTCTCGATCCACCTTTGCAAGGATGGAAGCGGCGGCGATAGATTTTGAAATTCCATCTCCACCGACAATCGTATGCTGCGGGATAGTTAAGTCCGGAATCTCATGAGAACCGTCGTAGAAAACCATGTCGATCGTGTGCTTCAACTGTTTTTGAACTTTTTGCGCGACCTGACGAGCCGCTTTCCACGAGGCCTGAAGAATATTGATTCGATCGATCTCCTCAGGCCAGATGTATTCGACACAACTTACGGCCGCCGCTTCTTGAATCTTGGGGGCAAGGCGCTGACGCACCTCCGCTTTTAAATTCTTCGAGTCATCGATTTCTTGAACCCAGTCTTCTTGAGAATCCCAAAAGGATTTCTGAAAAATAACGCCAGCAGCGACAACGGGACCCGCAAGACAACCTCGACCGACCTCATCGATTCCTAAGATATTTTCAAAACCAAATTCTTTTTCCAGCCGAAATGAGCAGAGACTTGGAAGCCTGGCCATAGGCGCCTAAGGCTATCCCTGAGCTGCTTTAGCGGATACTTCAGGAGCTGTCGTCGATTGACTACTTTCGGCAGGCGAACTTGGAGTAAGAGTTCCCGCACCCTCCGTCTCGTAAACATGCTCCGACTTAATTCGAGAAGCACGGCCACTCAGAGCACGAAGGTAATAGAGTTTGGCTCGTCGAACTTCTCCCTGAGAAACCAAGGTGATTTTATCGACGACTGGGGAATAAACCGGAAAAATCCTCTCCACACCCACTCCATAAGAAACTTTTCGAACTGTAAAAGAGGCACTCGCCCCGCCATTTCGTCGACGGATAACAACACCTTCAAAAACCTGAATACGGGTTTTATCCCCTTCCTTCACCCTCACATGGACCTTAATCGTATCTCCAACGTTAAAATCTGGATATTTAGGAGTCTTCGAATGAAGGTTTTTCACGGCCGTCTGGATGAGTTTTGAGGGATCCGACTTTTTGCTCATTGAGGGATAACATCGAAATGCCCTTCGTTTGTCAACAAACGGACCTGGTGGATTGGTGGGCTGATTAAAGCTCTTTATTTTGAGAAAGACGATGAAACCTTAAAAATAATGAACAGTTCGTTTCGTTTCTCTAAAATGGCATTCAATAGATTCCCAAATATTCTAAATCAAATTTGCAACCTATTGAATTTATTTATCTTTTTCGTAACTCTTCCCAGGGAGAGTTACGAAACGCCCTTTCCGCCGTTAAAACATACTCAACAAATATTCGGCCAACTTTTGAATAGATCATCTAAAAATAACTTGGACTTCAAATCGAGTTGGTCCAGCAAAGTCGTTTTACCGGCCTTCCCCTAAATAAGACCGGCATTAACCCCTTCCTAATCGATCCAAATAAATCGCGACGGCGGAACGAACGGAGAGATGATTGTAATCTTGGTTGGGGCCTTGAATGGGCGGAAGGAAAAAATCCAGCTGAGAACTTAAGCTTGGCGCGAGTCCATAAGCCGTTCCAAAAACAAGAAGAATCGGGCGACCTTCTGCTCTCCTTTCTAAATCGAAAATCTCCAGACTTTTTTGAGGTTGCGCTTTGGCACTCGTACCCACACAAACGGGGAGTTCGCCCGTTATTTCTCGAATACGTTTTTGAACGCTTGGAAAATCGTTCATGAGTTCTACGATCTGAACCGCTTCCGAACGTGTAGGATGAGCTCGCTTTCCATAGCCGAGCTCCCAATGATGAAGAATTCTCGAGTTCAACGCTTGTTCATCGGGCGAGGGATGAACCACAAAATATCGTTTCACTCCGAAGGTTCGACACGAGCGCGCGATATCGTGCAAATCGAGGTTCGTCACAGAAGCGGTAATAAGTTCTCCGTTACGATCGACAACCGGATGATGAACAAGAGAAACGAAGATTTCCATAGTTAACGTTTCTTTTTCTTCTGCTTTCGCCATTTAGCAATTTCAGAATGGTTTCCTTTAAGCAAAATTTCGGGAACCTCGTGGCCCTCGAAGGTTGGCGGTCGAGTGTACTGAATATATTCACGCTCTGTACCGCTTGAAAAACTTTCATCCTTGAGAGATTCTGGATTTCCTAAAACTCCTGGAACCAAACGAGCCACCGTCTCGATCACAACGGCAGCGGCGACTTCTCCCCCCATCAAAACATAATTTCCAATTCGTACTTCTTCATCGGCGTAATAGTCCAAAACACGTTCATCGATTCCCTCATAACGCCCACAAATTAAAACGAGATGTTCCTCTTTCGCCCATTTCTTTGCCATCTTTTGAGTGAATTCTTTTCCTTTTGCCGAAAGAACGATTCTTCGAACATTTTCCTTTGGTTTTTCAATCGATCTCAAGGCCGCTACAAGGGGCTCCACTTTCATAATCATTCCTGGGCCACCACCATAAGGTTTATCATCGACTCGTTTATGGGGGGGTTCTGAAAAATCTCGGATGTTGATCACCTGAAGATCGATTGTCTTCTTTTGAATAGACTTTCCCAAAAGACCTTCGCATGCGAATCCAGAAAAAAGCTGTGGATGAATTGTGAGAATCGAAAACTTCAAACTTACTCAATAATTTGAAGATCGGCCGTCAAATTATGCCGACGAGAAGCAGCACTTAAGAGCGTTCGCATAGCGGAAGCCGTTCTTCCTTTTTTGCCAATGACCTTACCCACATCCTCTTTTGCCACTCGAAGTTCAAAGACCACACCACCATCGGGATTCGGAACGCGGGTGACATCGATTGATTTTGGGTCGTTTACCAAATGTTTAACCATGGCTTCAATCAGTTCTTGAAGGTGTGAAAAATCACCGTCACTTCTCTCTGACGAAGAGCCCCTTCCAAAGAACATAAAGCTAAGCTGCTTTCGGCTTGGTAATCTTGTAACGCTTAAAAATAGATTGAACCGTGGCAGACGGTTGGGCTCCTAGGCTGAGCCAATATTGAATTCGATCGGTTTTAAAATTCACAAGGCCCATCTCTTGTTTTTCGGTGGAATGCTTCGGAATGGAAATATTCATCGGATCATACGTTCCCAAAATCTCTAAGTGTCGCCCACGCTGAGGATCTTTAGAATG
>CAZSZT010000281.1:0-3301 GCA_964611175.1 uncultured Bacteriovoracaceae bacterium | reverse complement strand
TGGCGTGGGCTTTTCGATGGACCAAAAGACTTTCAAAACGTCTGGACTGGTTCTCGACGAAGCTAAATTCAATGCAGCTCTTGCCGAGCACTACGATGATGTTGTTGCGTTTTTTGAAGGCGTAAAAATCGAAGAAACGTCTTTTGATGGATTTGGTCAAAAAAATTCAACCATGATGGATTCGATTCTTCGCCCATACGACGGCCTTCTCGTAGCGGCCATTGATCGAATCGGGACGGATGTTTCACGAATTGATAAAGATATTCAGGCAAAATTAGATCGAATTCAAAAAAATGAAGAAATGCTTACAGCAAAGTTTGCGCGATTGGAAACCCAGTTGGCGAGATTAAACAGCCAGGGAAATGCTCTCCTTGGAGCATTGGGACTTCAGCAATCAGCAAAGAAATAGGTTTCGGGGGTAAGAGGGAGAGATAGGTTTATGACAATGGGTGGCGGATTTAAAAGAGGAAAACTCAATTCCTATCAACAAACGGCGATTCAAACAGCCAGTAAAGAGGAGCTTGTTCTTCTTCTTTACAATGGCGCGATAAAATATACGAATAACGCCGTTGAGTTTTTAGATAAAAAGAATTTAGCCGATGCTTCCAAAAATATTTGTCGGGCTCAAGCCATTATTGTGGAACTTTTGAATTCCTTGAATTTCGATGTCGGCGGAGAAATTGCCAAGAATTTGGAATATCTTTATTCGGTGATGGTCGATAACTTAACGATCGCGAACTTTGAGCATGAGACAGATCCTTTAAAGCTTAATCTCCAAATTCTCGATAAGCTTAAAACCGCCTGGGAAGGTGTTCTCCAGCAAATTAAAGATAAGAAGGTCGCTGGCGGAAATCCCTAATTCGAGGTAGGTGTCCTTTATGGACACCTTACAAGCTGAGAATTATTGTATCTTAAAATCCACAACGCCTTCCGAGATCTGCCAAAAGATCTACGATTATACGAAATCAAATCATGAAAATTGGCGAATGCTGATCGGGCCACTCGAAGGATCTTTGTTAGGATTTCTTGTCGAACTCGTTCGAGCAAAGAATATTCTCGAGATCGGAACCTTTACGGGATATTCCGCAATGACGATGGCCGAGCGTCTCCCATCGGATGGAAAATTGATGACCTTGGACATCGATGAAAAAACAGTCGAGATCGCTAAAAAATACTGGGCTCAATCTCCTCATGGTAAAAAAATTGAAAGTATTCTCGGGCCAGGTTTAGAAACCATGAAACGCCTTTCGGGTCCTTTTGATCTTATTTTTATTGATGCCGATAAAGAAAATTATTCATTTTATTTTCAACGTGCCTTGGAACTTTTGAGCCCGAATGGAATCATCGTTGTCGATAATTGTCTTTGGGATGGGAAAGTCTATGATTCAAGCGTTCAGGAGGCATCCACCATCGCCATTCGAGAACTCAATGAGTTGATTTCGCAGATGCCCGGGATCTCGTCTTGTCTTCTTCCTGTTCGAGACGGGGTTTTCCTGGTTCGGAAAAGAACTTAAGAACGTCATCGAGGATATCCAAAGAAAGTTCAACCCATTCTTTTGATAGGCGTTGAAGGTCCTTTTGTTTCGAAGAATCGGACGGAAGGATTTGGGCCCATTCGTTTCGATTGAGCATAAAGGCTTTCGCATCGATTTCGACGATAAAGGCTCGAAAGAGCGGGTCCTTCATGAGTGCTTGTTGAATACTTGAAGCGTCGGGACCCGAGGATATTTTGAGGAGATCTTGTTTTGTTTTTTCCAAAAACTGAACGATCGGAGCCGAATCAAAGCGAGCGTTAAGAGGGGTTCCCTTTCGAAGACTTTCGATGCTTTCAAAAATACTTTTTCGTTCTCCCCAAGTTTTGGAAGCTTCCGCCAGAGGAAGCCAGGGGATATTCGGAATTTTGGCACCACCTTGTGTGCAATTGACAATATCGGCGCGAGCGCTTTGAGCCTCCCAAGAGAATTCTTTCGCAAATAGAAAATAAAGGGGGATGGTCGGTACATCTCGACCTAAATTTCCAGGAACCCAGAACATTTCTTCACCCTCATCCGTTCGCAAAGTTTGTTTAACTTCCTCCGGAGTTCTGCTTTTTGCCCAATCTTCATAGGCAATTCCTTTAGCATGAGAGGCCAAAGTTTGGGGGTCAAAAGCAAGGTCCTGGCCGACAAGAGTTATCGGATTACAGCCCAACCAATCGGCAAGCCGAACGCACATATGGGAGACCGAAGACGATGTCGCAATGACTCCTCGTGGAATTTGAGATTCGAGAAACTCGAGGTACTTATAGTTTCGGTAAGCCACCCATTGGGGCCCACGAAAAGGCTCCAGGACCGCAGAAGGAACAAAGGGAAAAACAACCGCATTGGTTTTTGTTCCGCCGGGGATGTTTTCAAGATTTTCAAAAAACTTTCGCGCGGGATCTCCTCTTTCAATCGAACAGACAAAGTGGGGGACAATTCCATTTTCAAGAAGGATTTTCAAACTTGCGTCGGCTGAGATCATTAAACACCGGTTCTGAATCTTTCGAAGTTCGGCGAGGGATTTATTCAAAGAAGGCCCTGTGGCCGCGACAACGGCCGGAAAATCTCGAAAAGCATTTCGAAGGCGATTGATACCAGGAGTTTGCTCAATCCATTTCATATTTTCTAAGACATAATGGAGGCCTGTGAGAGAATCGGATTTGGACCCGCCGAGGTAGGTGATAATTCGACGAGAGACATTCCAATCGCTTTCAATTTGTTCAAAATAGGACCGGTGAAGAGCATGAACGATGGGTTGTTGAACCCAAAGAAAGGCCTCTTTTCGCATCGCACGTTCGTAAGATCGAAACATATTTTGCAAGGCTCCCGAGACTTCGTCCGCAGAAAAGCCGATGAGCCACTGAATGGATTTATCGGAGAAATAGGGGCTCCAGTCGCCATGCTGACAAGCAAAGAGGAATCGTTCGAGGGAAGGCTCGATAATAAAATATTCATGAGCTTTGCACGGGCTATTCATCAGTTGTATAAACAGACTTCCATCTCCAAAACCTTCCATAACGATACTCGTCTGGGGGCTAAAAGATTGGGGCGGTGGTTGGTGAAAACCCGGTTCGGAGGAATCGATAATTTGGGAACCTTCAAAGCTTTGAAATCCGCTGTTAACGGAGACTCGTTTATAGTGAGAAGGGGTTTTTTCAAGATTTAAAAGGGCCTCTTGAAATCGATCTTTAAGCTTGGGAAATCGTTCAAAGAAGGCCCCTAAATTTCTTTTAAGGATTGTTTCCATCCTCTTAAAAGTTTATCGAGCCTTATTTGTCTTT
>CAZSZT010000280.1:0-3322 GCA_964611175.1 uncultured Bacteriovoracaceae bacterium | reverse complement strand
GTCGGTTTGTATCGAGCAGTTTTGATTTTTCGACATCCAGATAATAATTAATTGATCCCTCCCAGGTGTTTTCTACAGGATAAAAAGATTCATCATTAAAAAAAACCGCTGAGGGTGAGGTAAGGCGAACGCTATGGAGCAGATCGCCGTCTGGCGCCCTGAAGCTGATACCCACGGTATACTTACCTTTAGGCGCCGCACCCCATTCACCCTTGTTAGACGTAAACATGGAAATAACGATTTTTTCAGGATCAACATTGGTGGAATCGTAAGGGGCTTTGCCGCAGGCTACGAGCAGGAGAGCTCCAAGTGTTATTAACGTTCTCACTTCAATTATCTTTCCTTGCGAATGGTCCAAGTTCCTTTTGAAAATTAACTGCGTCGAAACCTGCCGTTTTCAATAATTCTGAATGATTTTCTGAAATGACTTTAAAATAATTTCCAAAAAACAGATCCATGGGCATTCGCTTTCCTTCATTATTCATTTTCTCGCCTCCCGAGGGATGGCTGCATGTGGAAATGACGTCATATTGCTCGCTCATATACTTCAATCTTTCTGGTTACGCTAGGGGACACGAGCCTGATATTTTCGATAACTAAATAAAATTTATGGGTGGGGATGTGCTAAATAGCACTACATTTTCAAAGCCGACCGGGTCCATGCGGCAAATGCCCCGTGTCGACAGGTTGCCCAATAGTGGCGAAAATCGAGACAGCCCAAACCGAGCCAAAAATATAATCCAATTTATAAAAATCTAGAAAAATCAGATATATCCGCTGCAATTTGATACATATCTATATCAATATTTATTTGCTATAAATATATAGTATAATTAAATTGATATATATCTATAGGTTTACTATGAACTGTTTACGATGCAGAACTGAAATTTCAAATCTGAAAGACGCATGGCACGGCTTACACGCCAATTGTTTCAAGCAAACTTTTGGACTAAAACAATTGGAGGGTTTTAAAGACGTACAGCGAAGATCTATTAGTCAAAATTCCGCTGAACCAGGGCGCCTTCAAGCACCTGCAAGTTGGAATACAAGTTTCTTCCACGGTAAATTTAAAAAATATTCGGCCACCCTAGCGGGAACTTCTTATATTTTGAAAGTTAAGCAGGAAGACGCGCCACAGCTCCCGGACGTTGAGTACGTCTGCAATGAAATGGCCAAACACTGCGGGTTGAATGTTCCCGCATTTGCCCTCATAAACTGTCAGGATTTCAAGGGGGCAAGAACTTTCGTTACTAAAAACTTCATCGAGAAGAGGGAGAGAAGTAAAAATCTTACCCATATCTATACTTATATTTCGGAAAGTGGGCGCTACGACGTTGAAACCCTTGTGGGGATTATAGATAGAGATACGAATCGATAAGTCGATTTAGATCAAATTGAAAGAAAGTTTCTATTAGATTCTTTAATAGGAAAAAAAGACCGTCATGGAAGAAATATCGGTTTTATCGTTACTTCTTCCGGATCAACTTTAGCTCCAATCTATGACAACACTTCTGCATTGGGGCTAGAGGACGATGATTTTCTTGGCGCTGACTTCAATCCTGGCGGGGCCATTTTGACCGAAGGCACAACGGCCGAGTATCCACCATCAGTTTCTGACTATGTTCAAGAGTTTTACCGGTTGGAATTTAAGGATAGCGTTCATGAATTTGTAGAAAAGTTCGATCTTAACAGACTCATAAAAATGATAAAGGCAGGGACTTATTCTAAGAAAATGGCAGAAGCTTTAACGAAGCTCCTCGGCAAGAGATATAAGGATTTAATGGATGCGCGTTAATTATAAAACAGACCTTCTTGAAGTTTTTATGGAGAGAAGGAAACGGCTTATTTTTGTAGGACGACTTTTATTTGATTCGCAGCAAAACTCGTTTTCCTTTACCTATGATGATCGTTTTCGAAAAAACTCCGCAGCCATTCCGCTTGGTCCGGATCTTCCGTTAAAGAAGAAAGTTCATCAGAGAGGTGAACTGTTCTCTTCGTTTCAGGATCGTATTCCCTCAAAAGATAATCCCGCTTACCCAGAGTATTGTCGATCGATGGGGATCTCTCCGATGGAGAATAATCCTATCCTGTTGCTCGGGACAATTGGTAGGCGTGGCCCCTCATCCTTTATCTTTGAACTTGTCCCCGATTTCGATCGAGATTTAGGAAACCTGGTAGCTGAGCTTCGGCAATCATTGGAACTAACGGTCTCAGAGATGGCTTTATTTTTGGAAATTACTGAAGTGACGTTATTGAAATTGGAGAAGCGGAAATCGACAAACTATAATTTACATCGCCTCGTCTACTGTATTCTCGAAAATGCCGAGATCGCGCGATGGCAGCTGTCATTAAGCAAAAGAAAGCTGCCCAGGGATGCTTATGAAAAATTGGTAAAATTTCTGAAAAAGAAGGCAAGTAGTAAAGTGCGCGGACGGGATGCTGTCAAATCCAAATTTTTTCGTCAGGCGTGAGTCCGATAAGGCTACTCACTGTCATACCAACTCTAAAACAGAAACTAAGGCCCCTGCCCATTCTTCTTTTGGTTCTGAAGAAATTTGGAGATCTAAAGCGACCTCATTTAATAAATCCGTACAAATGGTCCCGATGTCTTGAAAAACTCTCTTCTGGAAGTGGGAAAAATCACCTTCGATTATAACCACACCAAGAAAGGAGAGTTCATTTTGCATTTCCTTCAGGCCAACATAAATGTCTTTAACTTCAGGAGGCCGTTGAACATACGCCTTTAATGCTTCAATCATTCCGTTTGGATAAGATGCGGCCGGCCCACTTTAAAGGGGGTTCCCACAGGAACGGTGTAAGAAGGCGGCATCACATCCGACCGAATTTTTTCGATCTCATTTACGGTGAATACTTTCCATATCGGAAGTCCCTTATTTAAGACCATACCCAAAAACCCACCGTATAATTTTTCTACCGTCCAAGTCGCAGGTTCTGGAACGGGAACAAACTCTTTCTGAATTTTTTTGGGCGTCAAAAGGATTTTATCATGAGAACAACCGGCTAAGAAATAGCCGAACAGAAACACGCTTTGCCAACTTCTTCGCGAACATACAAACATAAGGCTTTTGGTAACCTAAAAGGAATGACCTAACCATAGTCTCTAGTAAGGTCTATCGCGATGGGTTTGCGGGCTATGGACTGAGGTCGATATCCCAGAAATCCTTGACGAGTTTCTTAGCGATATCGGGGATATCGAAGCTGGCTGCGGTTGATCCGTTTAAAAGTTCGGCACCTTCACCCCAGAAGTCATTTAAGACGATGAGGTTTCTTTCATCAGTATTTTTGGTTTTATTATAAT
>CAZSZT010000279.1:0-3331 GCA_964611175.1 uncultured Bacteriovoracaceae bacterium | reverse complement strand
GGTATCTGCAAGAATGACGTGATTACCCGTTGACGCGAGCCCTCCTCCTGTAACGAGCCCAACATACCCTGCACCAAAGACCATGATTTCCATCGCCCCATTCCAATAGAATCCTCTGACGTCGGTCCAGTGATGTTTTAAAAAAAAAGAGTTCCAGGTATTTTAAGCCCCGAAGGAGCATGTTAGGGTAAATACAGATGAAGACGTGGAAACTTCGAAGGGTGATGGTGCTTGGTTTTTTTTGCCTTTCGGCGTGCAGCTCCCGCCAACCGTCCAAGGTGGAAGGCCCGATTTCAGAAAAAAAGTCAGAAGAATCAGATTCGGTTTTAAATACTCAGAAAAGAGTTTATTTCGCTGAGATTCAGATTGTTACGGAAACCTCTCTTCAATCGGCTTGCTCGTCCGAGAATAAATTAACCAATCAGTTAAATGAGCCGGATAAATTATCTTTAAACCCCTCTCAAAAACTCGTTACCGATGAAGGAATTCACGTCGAAAAATTCGCCGCTCATATAACACTTCAAGCCATTGGATTTGATCGTTCTCGGTATGCCTTTACCGTGATTGACGGAAAAGCAGATACAACTCCTCCGTTTGGCTTAAGTGTTCGTCAGCGTCCCGGAAGTATTCTTGAACTTCGATTTTTAGATCAGGTTATTTCTATGAAGCCTCGAGAAGCCCCCGTCTATACATTCTCCGCCACCGAGCTGCGAGGTTCTTGTGAAATTCTCCATCAAGTAAATGTTTTTGCAGAACCCGCTGGCTATTTTGCTTTGGTGGAATAAGGGCAGCAATCTAAATTCCGGCTAAAGCTTGTTCATACGCTTTAGATTTCATATCAAGGGAAATTCGATCTCAATGGACTGGCGCTCATGGCAGTTTTTTCCCCGGGGAGAAACTTGTGAAGAAAGCCTCCAGCATTAAAGTGATTTAGAATCCAGTTTGGTTAAGCGGTGTAGCGAATCCGTGAGCTTACGTAACTCAACAATTTTATCTTGATAATCGTTACGTACGTTCTCCATGGAGACTTCAGGGCGGCAAGCATTGTTTGTCAAAAGAAACTTGGAGCTAAATGTGATTAACTCGTCTCTAAATTAATCCATTTGGCCGTCTGGGCGGGTTTGTAGTTTTGCATCAGATTCAAGAGTTCGGAGATGTCCTCGTGGAAGAGGGCCATGGCGCGGCCTTCTGGCTTTAGAAAGTGTTTCCTTTCCATCTCTGAAAAGAGAGCGTCTAAATGGTTAAAGAAGCTGTTTACATTTAAGAATCCAATAGGAAATTGATGAAGTCCGAGTTGTTGCCAAGTGAGCATTTCGCAGATTTCCTCTAAGGTTCCGAGGCCACCAGGAAGAGCGAGGAAGCCTTCCGACAGTTCAAACATTTTTTGTTTTCTTTCGTGCATGGAATCGCAAAAGATACTTTCTCCGTTTATTTTTTTCATTTGTTCCTTTTTGATTTCAGCCAACTCTTCCCCAGACAAAACTTTGTGAAGCAGTATTCAATAAAACCTGACTACTGCAGCAGAAAGGCTTCCATAAAACCTTCGAGATTGCCGTCAAGAACGTCGTCAGGTTGGGTGCTTTCGAAGTCGGTGCGATGATCTTTGACAAGGCGGTAGGGAGCGAGAACATACGAGCGAATTTGAGAGCCCCAGGAGTTATCCCTTTTCTGCGCATGATGGGCGTCGATTTTGGCGCGTTGTTTTTCAAGTTCCAGCTCGTAAAGTTTAGACTTTAACATGGTCATCGCGGTGGCTCGATTTTGATGTTGAGAGCGTTGGTTTTGGCAAGCCACGATAATTCCCGTCGGTGCGTGAGTGATCCGTATGGCAGACTCCGTCTTATTCACATGCTGTCCGCCCGCGCCACCTGCGCGATAGGTATCGACCTTAAGGTCTTCGGGGCGAATTTCCACTTGAATGTCTTCATTGACTTCCGGCACGACATCGACGGCGGCAAAAGACGTATGTCGTCTTTTATTCGCATCGAACGGTGAAATTCTTACGAGTCGGTGAACCCCTCGCTCTGATTTTAAGTATCCATAGGCATAATCGCCACGGCAAATAAAGGTGCAAGATTTGATGCCGGCGCCCTCTCCCGCTTGTTCATCAACGAGTTCTACCTGATAATTTTTTCGATTCGCAAAGCGAATAAGCATTCGTTCCAGCATTTGAGCCCAATCTTGGGCTTCGGTTCCCCCGGAGCCAGCATTCACGGAAACAATCGCATTCAAACGATCGGATTCTCCGGATAACATTTTTTTGAGTTCTAAGTTTCGCAGTTCTTTCTTGAGTCCTTCGAGTTCTTGTTCGACCTCCCCTAAGAGCGGATCCGAGGGGTCAGAAGTTTCTGTAAGACCCTTCGCATCCTGGGCTGATTTGACGAGATGATCGAAGGGATCCACGACTCGAGCGATTGCATCCATTCTCAACTGAACTTCCCTGGCTTTATCGGGATGATTCCAGAAATCGGGGTTTTGAGTTTCGGCCGTTAAGGCTTCTCGTTCGTCTCGTTGACGGTCGACGTCAAAGTAGCCCCCTGAGGGCTTCCAGGCGATCGAGGATCGTACTTATTTCCGAAAGAAGATTCTTTTTGTCTGAGGCTGATTTTTCCATAAAAGACTTATAACCCATAATAACCACCAAATCCATTCCATCAAGGGGTAAGTCCATACAAAAAACGACGTCGGCGATGGACCTGGAACCTGAGCTTCCGTCATAAGAATTTGCTTGGTAAAACTTTCGGTATCCTGTCGTTTATGAAGATTGATCACGCTTGTGATCCCATTGTTCGTGGCTCGAATCATGGGGATATGGCTTTGATAGACTTGAAGTTGAGCCATGGCGGCATGTTGAGCTTGTGCCGACGTTTTGCCGTACCAGGCATCATTGGTCAGATTCACTAAAAGCTGAACTCCGTTTTTTGCGTGTCGAACGGTTTCTCGATTAAAAATATCTTCGTAGCAAATGAGCGGGCCGACTTTTACTAACGGATTTTCGAGTTCAAAGGGAGCTTGGTCCATCGCACCGGGTTTAAAATTTCCTGCATTCTGAACGAGTTTCCCAAAACGCAACCAATTTTCTAAGGGAACATATTCTCCGAAGGGTACAAGATGAATTTTATCGAATCTCGCCTGAATTTGATCGTTCACGACATATAATACAGAGTTGCGATTCACATTTCCCTCTCTGACGACGGCACCAAGGAGAAGCGGAATCGAGGAAAAAAAGGGGAGTTGCTTTTGCTGAGAGGTGACCAAAAAGGGGTAGGCCGTTTCCGGCCATACAATGAGCTGGGGATTTTCTTTAGCGGCTTCTTTGGTCATTTCAATA
>CAZSZT010000278.1:0-3337 GCA_964611175.1 uncultured Bacteriovoracaceae bacterium | reverse complement strand
CCGACACCGAGAAGAAATAAAATAATTTCTTCCCAGCCGGCGAGATTCACGATCCATTTTCCAAAAAAGTAAAGGCCAAAACAGACGAGACTAATAGCTCCCGGCAATCCAAAGCCTGGTTGTTGGAGTTCAAAGAAAAGGCCCAAGATTCCGGCTGACATCAACAATCCAGAAACCGTCGGGTCCGTAAGAAAACGAACGACTTTTTCGGCCCAATTGATGGAAAAATCTTCAACTTGAGCGGTTTCCCAGCCCATATTTTTTAAGAGACTTTCTCGGCTTTCAAGGGTTCCGTCTGAAATTCTTGCCGTCAGCGCCGTTGTATCGGTGAGTGTAAGCACATCGTCTTTTTTAACGAGATTCGGAATATCTTCAGAGGCTTTAACCATGGATTCGGCAATTTTTCGATTTCGGCCATTTCGTTCTGCCGTCGCTCCCATTTCCGCACGAAAATAGCTGACAATTTTATCGCCTACATCTTTGGCGCCTTCTGTTCCCATTTGAATGGGTGTGGCCGCACCCATCGTGGATCCCGGGCTAAAGAAAATTTTACGACAAGCGAGCGAGATTAAAGCACCCGCCGAAATGGCTCGTTTATTCACCCAAGCAACCGTTGATAGTTTTGTATCCAAAAGGGCGTCTCGAATTTCTACGGCAGCATCCACTCGACCGCCAAACGTATCCACATCCAAAACAAGGCCATCAAAATGATTCCGTTCGGCATATTCGATGGAGCGTTTGATGAAGGGCGAGAGGCCGAGTTCAACGGTTCCTTGCAATGGCACCCAGAGAACCTTTTGGGAGCGTGTTTCTGCCTGAATGCTTAGGGAACAACCGAAAACACAAATCAATAAAAAAAACTGGAGCGTCTGCCTCACGCTCCAAATCATGACAAGGTTTTAGAATGGAATCAACGAAGCAGGTAAATATTAAAGAGCGTCCAAAAGATCTCTTAAATCCTCCGTTCCGTCGATCGGACGAATATAATCGCGCAGATTTCCATACAGCAAATTGCTGCCTAAATAACCGATATATTGCCCAACCTGCTTGCCGATTTCCATTCCGCCGTAGACGCCCACGATCACAATAGACGCGCGTCCGGCGAGTTTGGTCAAAAGAGCAAGGGTCTTCGTATCAGGTTTAATGGCCATATACCTTGCTCCTATCTTATAACCAATGGTTCCGCCCGCGACTAATCCCAGCGTGGCTCCGATGGCCCCCGCAATACGCTCGACTTTACGTCTTTGCTCGTCGATTTCTATCGATCGATCCATAAGATGTCTGTCCAAAGAATTAAAACGCTCAACTTCTGTTTGATTTTCAAGCCAAAGGTGGTTGATGAGGTAGAGGCGTGCATAGAAAATCGAATGAGTCGGAGAGGAAAATACGGAATAAACAATTCTCTCTCGAAGTTCATTGAATTCGGCAATGGCTTCGTCGTCTTGAGGATCGAACGGACTAGCCAAAAAATCGTCAAGTGTTCGAATGAATTCTCTTTGTTCGGCTTTGATTCGATCCGCAATTCGTTGCTGACGTTTATTCAAAGGAGGCAAGTCTTGAAGATTCGCAATGAGGTCGTCGAGACTTTCAATGGGCCGAAGTTCTTGCCCCTCAGTTTCCAGTTTTTCAAGGCTCACGGTGTCGTTTTCATCGACGAGATAAACGACAATAACGTCGTCATTCGCCAAAACCGATGAAAAATGGAATACGAAAAAAAAGATACCGATCGAAAATAATTTAATCGATGACTTCATAACCCCTCCTCGATGAGTTCAAGATCATTCGTTAATGTTCCAGCGTCGTACGTATAATCGGGAATTTCCAATACGCTTCCAAGCAAAAAACCCGCGCTGGCTCCGACGATTAAGCCTGCGGGAACGGCAATCCAGATCAGCTTATTTCCGAAAACGTTCCCAATGGGAAGGCCTACGAGAGCTCCGACGATTGCGCCTGACGCCGAATAAAGGTATCGTTTTGTTTTCGCTTTTTTCAATCGCGCTTCAAAATCTCTCTGCAGAAGACGATCGAGATCGATTAAGCGTTCCACTTTTTCGGGATGATGGCGTAAGAAGTCTTTTAAAGACCGAAGCCGCTCATAAAATTTTTCGGAACTATTGGTTTCAAAAAGGCTTTCGGAAAGGCGTCTTGTAATGAGTTTGGCCATCGAATCGGATGCCGGCATTTCAAAAGCCTTAAACTCTCCAAAATAGTAATCGAAAGAATCGCTTCCCGTTCGGGCCTCGTCTAACGGTGGAGAAGCCGTAAGACAAAAGCTCACGGCAAAGATTTTAAGAAACATATTTAATTTTCCTCCGAATCCATGACGTCCCATTGAAGATCGGGCGACTCAATTTGTTTGATATAATCCTCTCCGTTTGGGTAACGTGCGGCAAAGTCTCGTGCATTGGAAATGGCACGATCGACGGGCAAATAATATTTCGCCAGATAACCTCCGCCGTATCCAAGAGCCGAAAAGCCAACAACAGCGCCCGCCGAGATCAAATAATCCTGAGCCTTTAAACTCGATGAAAGAAGGCGCGATTTTACATAGAGGTAACCCCCGCCCACCGCGAGACCGACAACCGCTCCTCCAATTCCCGCGTAGATTCGAATTCGCTTTTGTCTTTCCCGCGTGGCCCTGAACATATTTTCGGCCTCAATGAGAAAGGCATTTCCAATCATGATGAAATAGTTGCGCAGATCTCGGTTATTTCGAAGATGGGCTCCGAGGACACCGTCGAGTTCGGGCCGTGTCTTTTCATCAGCTTCTTGAAAGTAAACTCGCGAGATTCGCAGGGCTGTTTGCATGAGATCTTCTAGAATTTTCGCAACCTCGGGATCATCCGAGGTTTTGCCTTTTACGATCGCGGACTGTTCAACGAAGTGATCCAGTTCAGCCGTAAAAATAAGTAAATTGGGATTGTAATCTTGTGCCTTGATGGGCTGAGCCCACAAGCCAATAGACAGACAAAACCCCGCTATTTTATAAAGTGCTTTCATTGGTTATTTCCCCCTCCTTGATTTGTTGAACCTGAAATTCGATCTCGGCAATTCTCATTTTTAAAAGTTTTCTTACTTTTAAAAGTTCTCGCCAGCGAGTTTCCATTTTTTCGTCCAATTCTGGAAGCGATTGGACAAGCTCCGTCGTTCGCTGAGATTTCGACCACAGGAATTCCGTAAAATCAAAATCCGTAAAAGACGACACCAGTGTTGCCGAAGAAAAGATGCCATATTGAAGAAGAGCGTAGGTTCCAAACAAAACTACCGCAGTTCCAGCGGTTATAACAATGGCTGAAAGAATGACGAAATTACGGACGGTATCAACGACCTCAAAGAT
>CAZSZT010000277.1:0-3340 GCA_964611175.1 uncultured Bacteriovoracaceae bacterium | reverse complement strand
TACCTATAAAAAGTCTCGAGCTGAAAATACGCTTGCGGATCGCGTTGCTCTTCGAGTTTTAAAGGACCATGGAGAACACAAAATAGTTTCTTTTGATCCGGCCGATGGAAGCGACGAACGTCAGTGGTGCTCACCTGGATTTAATCTACCGGTTGGCTCGTTAATGCGCACGATGTATGCCCAGTATCCCGAGTATCACACTTCACTCGATAATAAAAAATTTATTAGCTTTGAAGCGATGGCCGAGGGGCTGGAAGTCTATAAAAAGATCGTTGAAACCTTAGAAAATAACCGAGTTTATAAAAATAGGATGCCCTACGGGGAACCACAACTTGGCAAACGTGGACTTTACCCAAGCTTAGGCTCACAAAAAACGATTGAGGACCAAGTTGCGGCTCTCATGTGGTTGTTGAATCTCTCGGATGGACAACACGATTTAGTTTCAATCGCTGAGAAATCGGGAAAATCCCTTGAACTCATTACGGAAGCCGCTAAACGTGCCGAAGCGAAAGGTCTTCTCAAAGCATTACGCTAATGAAATGAGTCGATGGATAAGGTCCGGATAAGAAATCCCCACTAATTGTAAAAGCTTTGGATACATACTTATCGGCGTAAACCCGGGAATCGTATTCACTTCGTTAAGCAAAACATTTCCATCCGACGTCATAAAATAATCAATACGAGCCATCCCTTTACAATCGAGGGTTAAAAAAATCTTCCGCGAAAGATCCTGAAGTCGAGAGAGTTGCTCCGCTTCCATGGCCGCTGGCATAATCAATTCGGCGGAATCTGAATCGACATATTTGGCATCATAAGAATAAAATTCCGTCTTACATTTGATTTCTCCTGGAAGACTAACCGTAAGATCGCCACGCTTTCCTAAGACAGAAATTTCAATTTCTCGCCCTTCAATTCCGGGCTCAACCAAGACTTTATCGTCCAATTGAAAAGCTTCATCGAGAGCCTTTTGAAGATCCCCTTCTTTTTTAACTTTTGAGACGCCTAAACTACTTCCAAGGTGTGCTGGTTTTACAAAAACAGGAAATGGAAAGGGTAGCTTTAAAAGTTCTTCACCGCGATAAGTTTCAACAAATGGAACAACGGGCAAATGAGCTTGCATACAAAGTCGTTTGGTCACCACTTTGTCCATACAAATCGCGGAAGCTTTCACCCCAGAGCCAACGACCGGTATTTCCGCGAGTTCAAACATCCCTTGAATTGTTCCATCTTCTCCACCAGGACCATGGAGAATCGGAAAGGCGATATCGTATTCATAGGCTTCTTTTCCACACTGAATACTTGGCCTTCCATTTGAGCTTTTATAAGGAGCGATTAAAACCGGAGTTCCTTGGGGCGTTTTCACCTTTCGAGGATTATCCGGGAGCTTAAGAATCTCCGTCTCGTCCCCAAGAGTCATGACTCCATTTTTTTGAATAATAAGGATGAGGGGCTCAAATTCCTTCCGATCCAGTGCCTGAAGAACATATTTGCCGGAAATAAGAGAAATTTCATGTTCCCCTGACCGCCCCCCGACAATAATCAAAACCCTCTTTTTCTTCACCTCGTCAGTTTAACGAATCCACTAACACGTTGAAATAAAAATCCTGTATTCTCTCTCGAGATGTCTAGCGATTCCAAAGAACCTGAGACCGAAGAAAAGACCTCGACGAACCTTTGGTTGATGTACGGCCTTCTTAATCTCGGCATGGTCGTTTTGGTCGCGATCATTGTGATCATTGCCCTCAAAAGCGGCTGGATTCCGAATCATTAGCGAAGATTTGCTCCTGGAGAGCCATCCGAACTCTTCCCATGGAGTGTCGTTTTTCAAGGAATATGGCGACTCAATGAAACCCGTGCTAAATGTTGAAGGCATCTGTGAGTTTCCTCAGTTAAGTGATTATTCGCAAAATATCTTTCCCTCGCTTGCTGAGTGAATTTATGCAGCGACTCCGTTAGGAGTTTCTGAACATTTAGAAAACGAATTCGAATTCCGAGCTCTATAAATTCCTGCTCAACGTCTACCCCACGCGCGTTTTTGATCGTGCGGTTGTGGGTATGCTCTAACTCTGCAAGATTGGTTCTGTGTGTTTCGTCGAGATCGGAGTTAAGTCGTTGAAGTTCGGCTAGAAGCAAGTTCAATCCAATCTCACCACCTTCATAACTTTTAATGGATTGATTTATTTGGTATTCGATCGAAAAGTAGCCTCGATTGAATCGCGTTAGCGGACCATTTACTCTTGCCAAATCTCTAATGTCAGGCCTGCCCATTATTGTCCTCGCTAAAGTGCCCACACCAGTTACGCCCAATCCAAGGATTACTGCTGTTCCAGGGTTTCCAGATAAGCATGTAAGAAGTAAGCAAACGCCCGTAAAAGGTCCTAAAATTAGCGTGCTCATTAAAGTTACGTTTCGAGCGAACTCGCTTGGATTTGAAAGAGCGTCTTGATTCTGTTGAAGCTCGACCAATTGATTCGAAATTTCATCTAAAAAGTTTTGAAACCGAACTTCCTCAGTCTCCAAACGGGAACGTATCGACTCATCCTGCGCAACTGTCTCGCCAGGGATAACAGCAGTCCAAACAGGTGCCGCAAAAAACGCTATCCGCACTAAAAGCAACAGGGAATAAACGAAATGGGCTTGAGGCGACCAAGTTTTCACAAAATAAATGCGCTGCAATTTACATGCCAAAAAAATTGTCGCCTTGGCAGGCTCGATCATGACCAAGTGGAAAATTTGACATGTGTATATTCATATGTCACTATATGTGTCATGGACAAGACAAATGCCCTTAAATTAAGACAATCTCTCGGTGAGGTGATTCGTAAATTGAAATCCACGGGCAGACCTATTCTTGTTGAAAAAGGAAGGGAGCCCGTGGCTGTTCTCATTACTATTGAGGATTACAAAAAGCGATTTGTCGATCAAACTTCCGATGAACAGAGAAACAAAATTGTAGAAGCGATTAAATCAGCTCGGATCCGGTTGCCACACGGACTTACCTCTCTTGATATCATTCGAGAGATTCGCTCGTGAATCTATTTATCATTGATGCCTCCGTAGCTATAAAATGGTTTGTCGATGAACCAAATACCGAACCGGCCCTGCAAATCTTGGAGGAAATTAGAGGGAATCCGACTCGCTTTGTCATCCCCGAACTTTTTTTTAATGAAATGCTATCGGCGTTTTGTCGAATATCATCCGACAGGGGGGCTATCAAGACCTGGCTTCAGCACCTGGAAGAACTCGGTTGGGAACGCGTAGGAAATGGTCATGACCTATTGGAGGAAGCGGTATCTTTGGCTATCAAATATAAACTTAGAGGTTATGATGCGGTCTATGT
>CAZSZT010000276.1:0-3345 GCA_964611175.1 uncultured Bacteriovoracaceae bacterium | reverse complement strand
AAGCTATTTCCTTTGTCAGATACGTGAGCTTTGATATCCTAAATCGGGGAGAGAAGCCCATGCTCATCGCTGTTTTTGCGGCCATCATTGGTATTTGGAGCCCAATGGAAAAAAAATCTATTGTTCGTCAGGAATATTATAAGGAAATTGTCGTGTCGGTTGCCTCAGAAGCAAGGAGCCCCTCTCGATCCTCTTTTTTTCGATCGACTTTCGGCGCTACGGTCGAACCTTTGATGACAATCCAAAACCCTCAAACTCAATTGGAACGAAAAAAGCAGCCCCAGTATCTTCATCTTTATATTCTTTCTTATTCCACCTATGAGCTTGCTGCGGAGGCTTTTGAAAGTTTGAAAAGCTCTCCAGAATTTAATTGGGTTTATCCCAATTATGAGTACCTGGGAGATCCGAGAGAATTTACACCCAATGACGAGATGTTTGGCCGCCAAGGTCATCACGAATCGATGGAAAGCGAAGCTGCTTGGGATGTGGCGGTCGGAGGTCCGGGAATTAGGGTGGCGATCACCGACGATGGATTTCAGTTAGAACATTCGGATCTTAAATCCCAGTGGTATGTGAACTCAAATGAAATTCCAAACAATGGGAAAGACGATGACCAGAATGGTTATGTTGATGACGTTCAGGGCTGGAACTTCGGAGAAGATAATAATCGTGTTTATGATAAAGGTGACGGAGTTCACGGGACTCATGTGGCGGGAATCGTTGGGGCTCAGATGAACAATGAAATCGGAGTTTGTGGAATCGGTGCTGGCGTTACCCTTCTCCCAATCAAATTTTATGGAAAAAATCCTTGGACTTCGGTTCTGGTGTCTAAAGCCTATAAATACGCTGTCGATCAAGGGGCCCATATCATTTCGACGTCCTACAATATCGATCACTTCGAAAACGATCCTATCTTTGAATCCGCTCTTGAATATGTTCAACAAAAAGGGGTTTTACATTTTAATAGTGCAGGAAATAATGATGAAAAAAATCCACCTCGCCAGAAATTTGATCAGCTTCTCCTCGTTTGTAGCACATGGCCCCTCACGGATGAAATCAGCCAGTTTACAAATTATGGCTGGGGAATTGATTTCTGCGCGCCAGGCAGTAATATTCTTTCAACGATTCCGGAAAATCGGTATTCATTTAATAGTGGAACAAGTATGGCAGCTCCTCAAGCGGCGGGGCTTGCCGCCCTGATTTGGTCGCTGCATCCCGACTGGAATTCGGAACAGGTCGCCGCACAGCTTCTTGGTACGGCAGACACATTGAAACCAAGCGATCCGAAATATAAAGGGCTCTTGGGAAGCGGGCGTATTAATGCTCGACGGGCGTTAACCGAAGGTATCCTTCCACCTCGAATCAAATCGGTTATCGGGATGAAACTTTTTGATGCCAAGATGGCGGCTCCTTCTTCCTTGACTCTTGATCTTCAAGGGGTGTTTGCAGCCAGTTCATGGTCTCAAGAAGATGCTTTGGAGTTACTGGGTGCGGGCGAAGATGACACATTTGGAACATCGGACGATTTTCTGGTGGAGCTTCAGCAGAAGAAGCCGTATCGAATTGGAACGAATCGATTAAGTTTTAGCTTTGATCCTTTGCCTCCAGGTACCTATCGATTAAGGGCCCGCCACCCCTTTTTGGTCGATCCATTTGGTCAGATGCTTGATGGAAACCAAGATGGAATTGGGGGGGATGACTTCTTTTTTATTTTTGAAGTTAATCCTCGCTAAACTTATTCATCCCGCGCTTGGCCCTGATCAAAACAAAGCCGCATAAGGATTATTGAATTTTTAAAATTTTACCTTCCTGATGGTTTAATAGATAAATCTCCCCTGTTCCGTCGATTCCAAATGAGCTTAGCGAGTTGCATTTTCCAATAAGTTTCACCTTTGGTTGTGAATTGTTTGTCAGAGACAAAAACCAAACATTTCCTGATACGTAGTCACCAAAATAATATCGCCCATTTCGACTTGGATGTTTTTCGCCACGATAGACATAGCCTCCAGTTATCGATCCTCCTTGAATTCTTCCATAGACCCAAAGGGGTTCTTTATAAGTCGTATTGGAATTGACTAACGATGAATCATAAACGCTGTGTCCTTCGTAAGCCCTCCATCCTAAATTATCTCCCTTTTCGACGAGATCAATTTCTTCGAATCGATTTTGACCGACATCCCCTACCCATAGGGTTTTGGCTTTTGGATCAAAAGAGAAGCGCCATGGATTTCGAAGGCCGATCGCATAAACTTCCGGTTTCGGGTTTTTTTGTTTCAGGTCAAGAGTCAATATTTTTCCAAGCAATGAACGAGAGTTTTGAGCATTGTTCTGAGGATCTCCCGCGCTCCCACCGTCTCCAGTTCCGATATAAAGAGGACCATCCGAGCCGAATTCAATCATTCCACCGTTATGATTGGAGTAGGGCTGTAAAATTTCAAACAAAATTCTTTCAGATTCTCGAATGGCCGCTTTTGTTTCCTTATTGATTTTCCATTCCGAGATAACAGAACGTCTTGGTTGATGGCGTGTGTAATAGGTATAGAATAATCCAGAGTGATCAAAGTCGGGCGAGAACGCTAATCCTAAAAGACCTTCCTCTCCGCAGCACTCCACTCGATCTGTGATATCTAAAAACACCGAAACATCTTTCGTGGAAGGTAAATTCTTAAACCTCTTAATCCTTCCTTTTTGTTCCAAGACGTAAAGGTGCTCTTGATCCCTGGGAGAATGTGTAAGATAAACGGGATATTCAAAACGCAAATTTGGAAGGGCTTCAATCAGGATTTCGTCGCTAGCTTCCACCGAGGACGGTGAAGAGCTCTTGAAAGCTAACGCAATAAAATAAAGGAAAACTTGAGTTCGCCACATGGGTGGAATTTTAATTTTGAAAAGGGAAAAGCGAAATGGAATTATTTCTGATCGTTTGTCCCCATTCCGTAAAGCTCGGGCTATAGAAGAACTGCTGATATTGAATACTCAGGGGTTTTTGATCTTGAACCTCCGAAAAACGGATACTTTTTACTTTGAGGCCATCACCGTTTTCAAGCCATTGCGAGTGAACCATTCTCACGACCGAAGAATCTTCTCTGGATCCAAAAACGGGCCAATGCATGACTTCAGGAGCTTCACAAGTCGCCCGAGCCCAGCTTCCAAAAATAACTTCCGCCTGCTTAACAATTTCAGCACTTCCAATATCAGACTCGAAAATTAGTTTGGAAAGTTTTACAAATGCCTTGGAATGGGTGAGAAAAGTTTCCGCATCGAGTTTAAATTTTCTCCCATTGGAGGGTGGCAGGAGATCGAAGATATCTTGATAGTCATCGTCGTTCAAGGCACTCGCAAATT
>CAZSZT010000275.1:0-3373 GCA_964611175.1 uncultured Bacteriovoracaceae bacterium | reverse complement strand
CGGACTAAAAGATCATTCAAAGCACCATAAAGCCGCCAATCCAGCCATGAATTCGAGGCCTGAAGCGGGCGCTCATCGGCACCAACGACAGCGATCACGAGATCTCCATCGAACTGATCTAATTCCTCCGGAATCTTCTTAAAAACAATCACTACTTCAAAAGCTTATATCCATTCCCCCTCTTCCCTCAACAAAAAGGCTCCCTCGCCTCATTTTCGCGTAATCCCCCACCCCTGACTCCGTCACCCGCACCTCCAAAATTGACTCCGTCACCCAAAATCGACGATTGTTCGAGGACAGATGACTGAATTTGATGAACTCGTCCGTCTTATGTCTCGGCTTCGGGCGGAATGTCCCTGGGACAAAAAGCAAACCTTGGAAAGTCTGCGGCCCTATCTTTTGGAAGAAGCCTATGAATGCCTTGATGCTATGAATCGAGCGGGGCAAAGGGAGGGAGCCGACCTTCAGGAGGAACTTGGTGATCTTCTTCTTCAAATCCTCTTTCAGGCCGAAGTTATGAAGGAACAAACCGGCAAAGACTTCTTAAAAGGCGTTCTCCTCGGCTTAAAAGACAAACTTGTGCGCCGACATCCCCATGTTTTTGGTGACGGAGTCAAAATGGATAATGCCGAGAAAGTTCATACACAATGGGATGAAATTAAAAGGCGAGAAAAAGGCAAGTCGGCGGCGTCAGATCAATCCTTATTGACGGATATCCCCAAGGCACAACCCGCCATGATGACGGCTTTTCAAATAGGGAGAAAATGTCAGAAAATTGGCTTTGATTGGGCAAAACCTGATGATGTCTGGAAACAATTCGAATCCGAAATTGAGGAGCTTAAAAATGCGAAGAGTTCCCAAGAAGAAGAGCACGAAATCGGCGATATCTATTTCAGTTTGATTCAGTGGGCCCGTCATCGAAGTCTAGACTCGGAAGTCGCTTTGGCACGCGCCAACGAACGTTTTAGAAAGCGTTTTCACTGGATGGAGGAAGAAGCAAAGCGAAAGGACCAAGTCTTTTCGAAGCTTACTCTCGAAGAAATGGAAGAGCTTTGGAAAAAGGCAAAAGAAGCAGAAACAAAAGGGAATTAGACCGTCTTAAGGTCAAAGACTTTCTCGATTCGATCTTAAGGAAATTTAATCGAAAAGATTATCTTCATACGGACCCGATCGGCCTCGTCCATTCTTACTCTGACCCCGAAGACCAAGAGATTGTTGCGTTGATTGCGGCAATGTTTTCTTACGGAAACGTAACTTCCATTCGAAAGGCCGTTCGCCAGATTCTAAAACCTCTGAATCCTGATCCTTCAAAAAAACTTCGAGCCCTTCGCACGCGCGACTTAAATACCTTCTGGAGGGGTGTTTATTATCGATTTTATTCGGAACAGGACATTCTCTTTCTCATTTCGAGTTTATCGACAGCCCTCCAAGAGGAAGGGCGCCTTCGACAAATGTTTCGTAGTTGTTGGGACGGAGATTCTCGATCGTCCATTCTACAATTTCAAACTAAACTTAAAGAACGCGGAGGGGCTTCCACGTTTAAGAGCTACGGCCATCGTTTTATGTTTTCCAACCCGTTCCAAGGTACGGCAAAACGCTGGCATCTATTTTTAAGATGGATGGTTCGAAAAGATGATATCGACTTAGGCCTATGGGATTTTATCCCAAAAAATTCGCTCATTCTCCCGTTGGATACCCACCTCTTCGATATAAGTCGTCAACTTGGCCTTACCACCAAAAACTCCGCCAGCCTTCGTGTGGCTCTCGAGGTGACGGAGCAACTGAAGAGTTTTGACCCAGAAGATCCCCTCAAATACGACTTCGCTCTTTGCCGACTAGGCATCCTCCGCCTCAAGCATCAACTCGCCGGAGCCTTTTCGGGTGACGGAGTCAATTCTAAGGGAGGTTTTCGGCGTGAAATCAAGGGTTTAGAAAGGTCGCACCCCCCTGACAAAGCTCGGGGTGTGGCGTTACAATAGAAAGATCATGAATATTTTGAGTGCTATTTATGCAGGAAAAACGGGGTTCTTGAAGGCCGGGGAATCGATGGCGCAAAAAGCGGGGCGCATGGCCCAAGTTTCGCATTCCGAAGAGGCGCAAGAACATCTGGCCGAAGACCTCGTCGGCATGAAGCTTGATTCGATTCAAGCCAAAGCCAGCGGCAAGGTTGTTAAAATTGCCGATAATCTCCTCAATGAACTCGTCCAGGATGTGATTAAGCGCTAAGGTGAAAGGCCTATGCGCCCCGCAAAACTCTCTGTTTCAGAAATTGAACAAAGACTAAAGGATCTTCCGCAATGGAGTCTCAAATCCGGAAAACTCCATCGGGATTTTCAATTCAAAGATTTTACGTCGGCTTTCGGCTTCATGACCCAAATCGCTCTTTTTGCCGAAAAACTTAATCATCATCCTGATTGGGCTAACGTTTACAACCGGCTTTCCATCGACTTGCATACTCATGATGCCGGGGGAATCACCGAACTCGATTTCCAATTGGCCTCTCAGATTTCGTCGATATTTAAAGGACCGTAATCACTTCTTTAAGATTTTCAGAAGCCACCCACAAAGCAATGATCTCATCCACATCTCGGGCCATGATTTCATAGGTTAAGGAAAGATAGGTTCCATTTTTTGAAATTTGTGAATTTTTCTTATTTAACCGAGGAAAGAGACGCTCAAACTCTAAAATTCCTTCACGAAAATCTTCGAGATTTTTTCCAATAATTTTATGTTCATAGAAATGAGGCCATTCTTCAACGGTTTCCTTTAAGCTCCGACGCAGGGCCTCATAACGAAGATGCCGGATCTTCTCGGTGACTGGCACCCTATTAGGATCATCCACGGCCATTGAATCTATTATACTCCTTTCACCTTCCATCTGTAAAAGGAGCTCGCATAAATCGATTTCATGCTTAGAAAGCTTACTGTAAAGATAAAAAGATGAAGTCTTATCGAAAAGAAATCACCGTTAATATTCCTAAGCGCTTTGCTTTTATCAATATCACACATGAAGTCGAACAAGCTCTGACGGAAAGCAAAATCTCAGAGGGTCTATGTCTTGTTAATTCAATGCATATTAGTTCATCCGTCTTTATCAATGATGACGAACGAGGTCTTCATCATGACTTCGAAGTATGGCTTGAAAAATTTGTTCCTCATGAACCCGTCGCTCAATATCGTCACAACGATACGGGCGAAGACAATGCAGACGCTCATCTGAAGAGACAAATTTTTGGTCGAGAAGTTGTGGTTGCCATCACGAACGGGGAACTTGATTTCGGACCCTGGGAACAGATTTTTTACGGCGAATTTGACGTATGTCGCAAAAAGAAAATTCTTATAAAAATCATCGGGGATTAAAGAATTTATTCAG
>CAZSZT010000274.1:0-3397 GCA_964611175.1 uncultured Bacteriovoracaceae bacterium | reverse complement strand
CGGAATAACGGGAAAATCTTTCATCGAATGCACGCAAAAATCTACCGTGCCCGAAAGAAGAGCCTCTTCCAGTTCTTTAATAAAAATTCCCTTTCCGCCTTCATCCGAAATTTTAATTTTTTCATCGTCACCCGTTGTTTTAATTCCCAAAATCGTAAAATGATCCTCGGGCCATTGCTCTTCCAAAAGCCATTGAACGAATTGGGCCTGCCACATCGCAAGGGGCGAGCATCGAGTTCCTAAAATGTATGTCCGACTTGAACTCAAATCATTTTCCTATCTAGGTCGTATCCTCATTTAAATTCTAAACAAATTCCTAAAAAATCTTAACAAATCTTCTGATTTCTCTTCGGTTTCAACCAAGGACTTCAGTTCCAGCATCGGGTCCTGGAGAATTTTGGAAGACAATCGATGAGCCATCTTTTCGATTTCCTTCCAGTCCGCTTCCGGACAATGAGAGAGATTCGATTTTAAATAAACTAATTCTTGATTCGTCAGCTTCTCGATTTTTTCTGAAAGCTGAGAAAAGGTTTGACTCATGGACGCTGGGCTTAAGGTTTTCCAACACGAAAGAACCCCCTCCTCAATAAGAGCCTGTGCCTTTTCAAGTTCCGTTCCTCGTAACCGATTATTTTCCTCCGCAATATTCTTTAAATCGTCGACCCCATAAATAAAAAGGGGGGTCTCTTCCGTTTTTTCAACGCTGGATGGAACGGCCAAATCCAAAATGAGAATCGGAACCCCACGACGAGCGAGCCCATGAAGCTCCTGATTTCCAAGAAGTTTTATATCCACCGCAGAAACCACAACATCGGCGTGGTTGAGGATATCGTCTAAAGTCTCAGCGACGGTTGATTGAATATTTTCAGCTTTCAGTTTTTCGCAGAATTCCTCGGAGACCTTTCGGGTTCGATTATAAAGATAAAGTTTCTTCGGCTGAACACTTCCAAAATGCTCGGCGGCCACTCGACCGATTTCACCGAGCCCGAGAATTCCAACCACCTTTGAGCTCAAATCCCCAATCACTCGCTCCGCCAATTTCACGCCAATCGACGGAATACTGGTGGCCAACCGGCCCACATCGGTTTGCGTTCGAATGCGTTTCGCGAGTTTAAATGCCGTCTGAAAACAACGATGCAAGACGGCTCCCACGGTCCCTCTCTCAACGGCCATTTCATACGCTCTCTTCATTTGACCGAGAATCTGAGCTTCTCCAACGACCATCGATTCCAAACTCGACGACACCCGAAAGAGATGAGCTAAAGCATCCTGGTTTTCTAAAACAAAAAAAGATTTTCGATGCTCCTCGTTTAAGCCCACTTCTTTCAACCATCTCTCGATAACACGGCCGCCGTCCTCTGCGCCGACTCCATAGATCTCAACACGATTGCAAGTCGACACCAGAATTTTTTCACGCCAATTCGGACATATCCGAGATAATCGCTCAAGGATCTGAACGCAAAGCTGCCCCCGAATTTCTAAAGGAGACGTTCGAAAATCAACACCGACAACTTGGAGGGTCACGGACTTTCACTCTGATGGGTTGGATCACCGATATGCTGCGACGGAAAAATCTTTTGAACCCCCCATGCCAAAAAAAGAACAGCCAAAAAGCCGATCACGGCGAATTGAGCGGATTTTCGCCCCTCAAAACTTCTGGAATGACGGCGCATGACAATAAGAAAGAGATAAAATAGCCAGGTAAGCACGCAAAAAATGACTTTGGGATCCAGATACCATGGATCTGCCCAATAACGTTTGGCGAAGAAAAACCCCATCAGCATCCCCGATGAAAGAAAAAGAACTCCGGGTCCCAAAAGGGAACCCACGAAAGAATCGAGCGCCGGTAACGAAGGGATCTGAGCAAAAATATAGGAAACTTGACGTTTTCGTAATCGATAATCGGCAAGCAAATAAACAATGGATGCCGCAGCGGCAATAGCAAACAAAACTTCTCCAAAAATCATTAAAACAATATGGGTCCACAACCAAAAACTGGGGAGGGTAACGGGAGTCTCCGCATGGGGATAAAAAGCCAAAACAAGCAACCCTAAAATCACGAAGGGAAGAAGAATTAAGAGAATAAACGGCCCTGTCTTCCGGCAACTCATGATAAAGGCGACCATGGCCAAAAGGGCGGAGATGCTTAAATGGCTTTGATAAACATTTGTCGGGAAGAACCTCTGTTGATTGAAAAAAATAGAAAATAAATACTCAAAATGAAAGAGAATCCCAATAAAGAGAATCCAGCGACCCATCTTGAGCATGAATGTCCACGGCGTTTTCAACGAAATAGCAATACAAGCGACGGAAAGAAGATAAACCATGCTGGTCAACAAAAGAATTTTCATAAGCTTTATCGTTTCTTGCCGAATCCTTTGCCCGATTTTTCCATACGGCTTCTCAAAAGCCGTGCTTCGGACCCAGCTTCCGCCAAATGGGGATCCATTTCAACGGCTTTATCGAAATCCGCAAGAGCTCGATCCATCTTTCCATCGAGTTTCCAAATAAGGCCTCGATAATAATAGATCGTGGCAAAGGAACTTCCCTTTTGAATCAAAGCATTGAGAATTTCTAGATAATTCGGCAGCCGATCTTTTACCGAAGTTTTATTCTCTTGATCCATCATCATCTCGGCATAAACTGCGTCCGAAAGGATTTCCGGGTCCTCGGGCATGACTTCAAGAATCTTTTGAAGCTCTTCATGAGCTAACTTAAAATGACGCCTTCTTAATGCCATTTTGGCCTGAGGAATGAGCATCTCCGCCTCAATTCTCTTTTGAACAACTTCAATCCCCCCGACCTTCTCCAGTTCAATCTGAGCCTCGTATTCTTTTCGTTTTTCCGGATCCGTCATCACGGCATAAGCCCCATTGATTCGGGCGAAAATATCTTCGGATAACTTTCTTAAAGACGGCGAATCTTGCGAGGGAATTCGATCGGGATGATATCTTTTCACTAAATCCAGATAAACTTTTTTACAAACTTCCACCGAAGCTCCAACCTCAACTCCTAAAATATCGTGGGACTTTGCATTTTGAAATTTCTCATGAAGATCTTTTAACTCTTTGAGGATTTTCTCCGTTGGCGATTCCGCCCACTGAATGAGTTGAAATTCTAAAGCGGCGGCGACCAGTGGCCATTGACTCTCCTTTAACGTACTGACGGATTTTTCCGTTTGACTGAGTTCATTCCAAACCCGCAATTCCTGAGGTAATAAAGGTAAGGGAAAGGCACCCTGGAGTTTAAAGGATCTCGAGAGATGGTTGGACAGTTTTTGTCGACAAACAGATTCGGTAAAGGCTTTTTTCGTTGCTTCCCAAAGCAACTTGAAGAACGGCTCCGTTAATTGAAAAGAGTCTTTGAGTTCTTCGTTATCCATGGGTTGAAACTTAAG
>CAZSZT010000273.1:0-3424 GCA_964611175.1 uncultured Bacteriovoracaceae bacterium | reverse complement strand
AAACCCCTGAAGCAAACGCGGTGTCCATTCCACTCTTACCTTATGAAACGGATGCTGTTTCCGTCCGTATGATGAACGCGCCCGAGGTTATTCCCGTTCAGGTCGGCCCAGCGGAAGTGACAACGATTTCGGAAAGGGCCTCGTTTGAAAACGACCCAAGGGACGTCCTTGTGCTTTATTTAGAGCCTGAACTATCTGAGAATCTCGAATTACCCAATTTCTCCTTTAAGGGCTCCGATCCGGTGGAGGCGGATGAACCGCAAGCGGCTTCGCCGAACGCGCCGGATAGACAGACTCCATCGGAAATGGAATGGAAGATGCCGGAGATCCGAGGAATTTGCGTTGTCGCCGATCGACAGAAAGATTTTGAGAGCTGGCAGTCGATCATTGGGTTTACGGGAATTCCGGAAGGCCGGGATCTGCCGTTAATGGTTCAACGTTCGAATACCCTTCCGTTTCACGATCAAACCGAGAAATCGGATGCCGCTGCATCGGCTCCCCTTCGCGTTGTCGTGGATAAATCGTTACTTGAGACCATTTTAAGCTCCAATCTGGAGTTCATCGAGCGAACTCTTGAAGCTCGAATCGATGCGCTCGACAATCAGCAAACGCTTCGATTCATTCGATATGATCCTCAAAAGCGGAATGATCCTGGCCATTTTAAAATTGAACTTAAGCCCCGCTCGAAGTCAGGGCTAGAGGTAACCGCACCCAACGAATGGGTTCTTCGAACGCAGATTCATGTATTTCAGCGAAACGGACTTTTGGCGTCCATCGATACGTCTCATAAGGACAAAGAAACGGGAGCTGCGAGTCGCTTTATCCAAGTCGAAATTCCCATTGAATTTGCCATTTCAATGGATGAAGAAACTCGGACTCCCGTCATTCTGATTTTGCCGAGAGAGATTCGATATTTGAAAAACTTGAAGAAAGTCGATTTTTCTTTCGATGCGAATACGGGCACTCGAATGTTTTTAGATAAAGCTCAAAAAGCCGTATCCGATAATTATCAGGAAAAGAATTGGATCATTATTAATCGAAAAGATCCCCTTATCATTCCTGGTTTCGACAAGATGATTCTCCGAGTCGTGGATTCCCGGGCCATTCATTACGAACCAAATCAAAATCAGTAAATTTTATTGGTTTTGTGATTATTTGTTGACCTACCCTAACGCGTCGCGGCAAAATCGGCTTGAGACTTTAACTAACCTAGGGAGGGATAAATGTTTAATCAGTTTTATTTAAGATTTCTACGACTTTTTTTTGTCCATTGTATCTTTTTATCGGGAGCTTTTTCGGTCGAAGCTCAGTACCGGGCCGTTGTTCTGCCACCGTTGGAAGGCTATTCGAACAGCCAGCTCTGGGGTGCTGAAGGCAATTGGGCGGTAGGAGGATCGTTCGATAATGCAGATGAAATGGTTCCGACCCTTTGGATAGGGGGCCAACCGTATTTACTCGGTCAAAAATTTTATTCCATTGGGACATTGGCGATGGGAATAGGAAATGGAATTATCGTGGGGTCTTCTTGGACGGAATATGGACCCAATAATGTGGCGAAAGGGCTTTTTTGGGATTTAAATAGGCGCTCTAATGCCTATGAATTGCCAGGACTTGCTCCCTATGCCTATGTCTCCGCAAGAGCCATATCGAGTGACGGAGGAACGATTGTTGGTTATTCAGCCATTGATATCCCTCCGAATTCAATCGTCCATGCGGTTCGGTGGAGACGGAATCAACCTCCTTTAGACTTAGGCACATTAGCGGGGCCTCAATATTCCTCTCAAAGAAATAGCTCGGCCCGGGGGGTTAGCCGGGATGGATCGGTTATCGTGGGCCAATCTCAGATCGACGTCCAAGGGGCTTATGGACGGGCCTTCGTATGGACGGAGGTTGAAGGAATGAGGGAGCTACCAAATTTGCCATCCTATACGGCACTCAATGGGCCCAGAGATATTCTTAGCATTGCTTATGCCACCGCAGGTTACGATCTTATTGTCGGGCAAGCGGGTGGAACAGGGCTGCCGATTTCAGCCGCCGCATGGATTGGGCCTGATCATCAACTTACCCTTCTCTCTTCCGGTGGAGGGGCTCATGGTGTGAACGCGAATCGTTTGGTCGTCGGATACTCCGCGTTTCCAGAAGTTGGAAATCGAGCGACCCTTTGGGATATAAACAGTGAGGGCCCAGCTCGTTATGATTTGAATGACCTGGTTTCAGATTGGGTTGGGGATTCACTCGATTTGACGATGGCTTCCGCTATTTCGGATTCAGGTGTCATTGTCGTTAACGGTTCCATCCCCGGAAGTGGAGAAATTCGATATTTTGGTCGCGGCGTCATACTCGAACCCATGGATTAGTAGAGTTCGCGTGAACAATCCTTCGATTTTCCCGCCAAACTTGTCACCCCCTTAAACCCAGGTTAAGGTCCTCCCGGGAAGTGAAATCAGAGATGAAAATTTCGGACTTTGCCTTCGATATTCCCGAGGGACTTATAGCGCTGGAGCCTTTAAAAGTGGCTTCTGAAGCAAAGCTTATGGTTTATGATCGAGTGCGAGATCAAATAAGCCATTCGAATTTTAAGACTTTGCCCGAATTTTTGGACTCTGATGATCTTCTTGTCTTTAATAATACGCGGGTTTTGAACGCGAGGTTTCTCGGAAAAAAACTTTCGGGGGGGGCTCTAGAGGGGCTCTTTATTCGGGAAACTCCCCAAGGGATTCTTTGCTGGCTGAAAGGGCGAGCCTCCGAAAACGAAACGATTGAGATCGAAGGCTTTAGACCACTAAAGGTTTTAAGGCGGGATGAAAAATCTGCGGAACTGGAATGTGATTCGACCGGGTTTTTTCAATTTCTTAAAGAAAAGGGACTTCCGCCCATTCCTCCTTATATAAGAGGAGCTCGACAGAAGCAGAATGTTCTGCCCGGGCAAGATTCAGGCCGACAGGAAACCGACCGAGAGCGCTATCAGAATCCTTTTGCTGCAACCGAAGCTCAGTCCATTGCGGCACCCACGGCGTCTCTTCATTTTGATCAGGGTTTAAGAGAGGCCCTTCGGCAAAAGCAAATTCCCTTTGCCACCATCACCCTTCATGTAGGGATGGGTACCTTTGCTCCAGTCTTAAGTTCGGACCTCGAATATCATGAAATGCATTCCGAGACGGGCGAGATTAAATCGGACGTTTGGTCGACGATCAAGAAATGGAAAGCTACGGGAAGGCGAATCGTCGCGGTGGGAACCACGGTCATGCGAACGTTAGAATCCGCTGCTCAAAGAGAAGAAGCGGGCCTTTCCACCGAAGCTTTTTCAACGAATCTCTTTATTCGGCCACCATTTCAATTCCAACTCGTGGATCAATTGATTACCAACTTCCATTGGCCAGATTCAACCCTGATTGTCCTCGCGGCGACGTTTTTAGAAGCCAAG
>CAZSZT010000272.1:0-3440 GCA_964611175.1 uncultured Bacteriovoracaceae bacterium | reverse complement strand
AAAAATCATAAGGGATTTTTCATTCTCGATGTCTTAGGAAAACAAATGGGATCCGAAGAGTTTTATGAGTGGTGTTTTAAAACCAATCGGCATCTGGTGGTCGGGCCCGCGATTGGCTTTCATGAGGAATTTAAAGAACAGGCTCTTGGAAGCCTCTCCCTTTCGTCTCTCACTTTTACTCACTCATTGGCTCAAACGATGCTCGCGGAAAGTCTCTATCGTTCGGCTTGTATTCTTAAAAATCATCCATTTGTAAAATAGGTTCAGTCCAAACGCTTATTTCTCGAACAGGCACCATATTGGGCGTCGTTCTATCAACAATGATATTAACGACAAATTTAATATTTTGATGAGAGTATCCGTTTCGAACCAAGATTTCGATGATCTCTTGAGAAAGCTCTTCCCATCTCCCGAGAACTTTAAAATTTTCTTTTATCCTATAGTCCGCAAACCCTTTATGATGAAAATGGGCGCGATTCCGTGCTTCTCCTCTTCGATAGTGATCAAACACTTGTGCTGGCCGATGAATGGTCAAAATTTTGATAGGCTCGTTTCCCACGACTGGCTGAAAATTTAATAAAACCTCGTATTGTAAATAGGAATCCAGATAAATGGCCGTCTCAGCTCGTAAACGCGAATGCAAATCCATGGCCCCTTGAGCTTCTACAATGAATTCTCTCATTAAATGCCGAATCTTACCTCCATCGAGATGGTGAGGTTTTCCAACTTTAATACGAGTAAGCGGAGCCGTTTCTCGAATGCCTCGAATTCCCTCCTCTTCAATTTGAAAGCTAAGTTTTTGATGTTTCTGGATAACCTGACCGAGTTCACGAATCAGCAGTCGGCATGATCTCTTTGATATCGGGGACGAAAAGACTAAGTTTGGAATAAAAATCAATCCCAAACAAAAACCAAACGGCCCTCCTAGCCTTAGGAATCTCCCCAATCCTGATCTCCCCTACTCCCTTCGTTTTAGACGTGTCGCAGGGAAATATTCAATGGTTTTTATTCCTGGGAATGAACTTTGTCTGGCGATATCCTCTCTTTTGACAAATGACCGCGCTTTTTTCAAACTAAGCCATGATAACGGCTCTTTGGACACTCGCCCAACTCGTCTCGCAAAGCCCTTCGGTGGAAATTGTTAGTCCGGAAAATTATAGCGTAAAGCGCTTTCAAGAAGTAGTCGCGGAGAACCTCGGAAACTCGGCGGAAACTCCAGAAGAAAAACTCATTGAGGCTCGTGCCCGACTTGTCGTGGCGGAACGTCGACTCCAGGAACTCCGAAATGCTCTCGACAACCCTTCGAAGGAGTCGCCGAAAGAAGAGCCCCCGAAACCACAGGCTCTCAAGGCCGCGGAAGCCCGAGTCGATCATTATCGAATCAAAATCGCGGAACTCGAAAAGAAAACGCTTAAAGAAAAACGACGAGAACGTAAAAAACAAAAGAACTAGTACTCGGGTGGTGAGTCGTCTATAACACCGCTATCTTAAGATCGCCGCTTGAATTTCTTTGATCTTATCTAGAATCTTCCCGTCGAAGGTTGAAAGGGCCATGACTCGAAGTTTTGAATTCAAGAGATTCTGTTTTTCAAGAGATTCTTTGGGTGCGGTCTTGACCAACTGATCCATCACTTCTAAAACAATCGTGAAATCCTTATGATCTAAAAAAATCATTTGGGTATCTAAATCTCGCGGTACACCATAATCTTTGTAATAAGCCGTAAGTTTTTCATAATAAGAAGGGCTGCCTCTTAAAGAATGAATTTCTTTCATTCGCTTGGCCTTCTCTTTATTAACCCCGCTCGATGTAAATAAATTTTCAAGTTCTTGCCTTGCGGCCTTCGAAGCCAGATTCCGAGCTCGCTCTTCCATTTTCGATATTTTCTTTTCAGGCTTTTTAAATCCACGGTCCCGAACCTGATCGATTTCACGCCAGGATTTCTTGTCATCGCTCATGAATCATGGATCTAGTCGATTTGAAGGGCGGAGCCAAATCTTCTCTTTCGGAAGTGTTGGAAGGTTCGCAAATATCGAAAGAGTATGCTTTCCATCCCTTGAACGAATGAGCTTTCCTGCGGTTCCAGCGGGACTCAAAGTAGAAAAATCCATTAAAGCGGGCCTAAAGGGATGTCTTTGAGCCACTCCACGTTTTACAGCATCCACCCATAGGGAATCGTCCGAACTCCATGCGAAAAAACGATCTCCTTCTACAAAGCCGCTATAGGGATATTGGTCGATCACGGCCTTCACCAATTGATCCGCCATACTGGCCATTCCTCCGGAGCCCAAAGAATGCCCTGACGATCGTCTCACACCAAATTCCAAAAGGTCTTTCATATCCAATCCCCGAAGGAGATAATTTTTTTTCATAGTATCGACGCCCAACCAAAATCCAAAAACGAAGGAATCCGAATAATTTTTCCATAAAATTTGCGACGACGAACTAAAAGGATCATCCATTCGTACCGATAAACGTAAACACTTTATTCGAAGGCGTTTTTGAAATGCCGTTTCAACGGCGACTGCAAGATCGTCCGACACTTCGGGTCCAAGAATAAAAAGACAAAATGAATCCGGCCTTTTGTATGACCATGAAATCGCAAAAAGACTCGGGATAAAAAAACAAAAACACAAAATGACACAACCCGGCAATTTCATTTTAAAAAAAATCCACCTCTAGCCAAAATAGCTTGCTTCGAATCTTTTACAAAGTTGATAATCAATGAGTGCAAAATTGGGAGGCAGCATGGACGATTATACAAAGCACTCATCTCCCAAAATCCGTATTTTTAAAAAATATTCTGGAAAAAAAATTTCCATCTTGTTCATTCATTTATAGAAAGTTTTCTTCCGCGGACTTCCATAAAAAGCGTAAAGAATTCATAAGCGGGACTTGTGATGGCGTGATTTCGGAACTCAAATCGATCGTGGGCGAGTCTTTGAGGCTCTTCGATAAGATCGTTCGAGAATATCGAGATGTTCCTCATATTCTTGTTCTTACACCGATGGGCTATGAACTCCTTAAAAAGCACCGAAAGAAAGTGCTCGATCGGGCCATGGTGATTTTAAGTGAAACCAAAAGCCTCGACTACCTGATGCAACTTCCACGCTTCATTGAAGAAGTCGGCGTTAAGCACCGACTTCGAGCCCAAAACGAAAGACTTCATAAACTCATTCAAAAGCGGTTAAAAAAAGAGGCCCATTTCGATGGTTCTTTGGTTAAGCTCACCAAATGCGAGTAACTCAATCCTTCGGCGTTAGGCTCTCTCCTCGATTCTCATAAAGAGCGCGGCCTTAAAGTTTCCATTAACAACTGGGGCAGAATGAAAAATCGACTCGGCCAAAACGGACAAACAGAGATATCCGACTTTTTATCTCGTACCATCAACTCCGTGGTCCGAAATTCGGATCGAGTTTTACGCTCTAAAGAGAATGAATTT
>CAZSZT010000271.1:0-3443 GCA_964611175.1 uncultured Bacteriovoracaceae bacterium | reverse complement strand
CTGCCAGGGATTGGTCTGCGAAGAGCCTTCAAAGTTTTCAGTTTAATTTAAAGTGGGGGCTGAAAGATTTTCGCTTCGTAAAAAGTCTTGAGCGTATTGTCTTTTCCTAAAACTAAAATCTTCGGACCTCGAAAATATTGTAACTCCTCCTCTTGCAGATACGTATAAGCCGCAATAATGACGCGATCCCCAGGGCGAATGAGATGGGCAGCGGCTCCGTTACTTTCAAATCGGCCGGAACCTTCCGGAAGAGAGATCGCGTATGTTTTTAAACGTTGACCATTGGTAATGTTATAAACCTCGATGGCTTCATAAGGCAAAATCCCTACTTTTCTTAGTAGAATGGAGTCGATGCCAAAGCTTCCTTCGTATTCGATATCTGCCCCCGTGACGGTAGCTCGGTGAATCTTGGCGCGTAAAAACTGACGCATTCCCGAAACCTAGCGTGAAGAAGGCGTCCAATCAAGAAACGCCCATCGGTACCGTAACTCTCGTTAACATCGAAGAATCCACGGTGACGGAGTCACGGGTAAGTCGTGAAAATGATTAAATTCTGCATTGATTGGGGCTGTAATCGTTTTTATCCTCAAATACTGGATGTTTGTCGTTCTTAAAACGCTGAATAGCTTTTTGAAGCTTTTGCATTCTGAAACCGCCCCATCTCAATTGGCGGCCGGGGTGGCTTTTGGAATGATGGTTGGTCTGACCCCGTTTATGAGTCTTCATAATTTGGTGATTTTTTTAATTGTTTGCTTGTTTCGGGTGAATTTTTCCATCTTTTTCATGAGTCTAGCCGTTTTTTCAATTCTGGGGTTCCTCATGGATCCTTTTTTCGACTGGTTGGGTTATGTTCTGCTTGTTGACTTGAGAGCCCTTCGCCCTTTTTGGATTCTTCTAATGAGTGGTCCGATTATTCCATTTTTTCGATTTAACAACACAATCGTTACGGGGTCTTTAACCACGTCGCTTTTTCTTTTCGTTCCCGTCTTCATATCTTTTTATTATTTCGTGAATATTTATAGACGAAGCCTTCGGGAAAAACTCATAAATTCTCGATTTGTAAAGGCACTCCGCGCAACTCCCCTCTATGGTTTTTATCAGAAATACCAAAATTTTCGTGAAAAACTGAGTGTGTTTCAATGATTCGTTGGAAAGTTTTCCTCTCCGGTCTTGTTGTTCTATTAGTCATTCTTTTTGTTATTTATTTTCGTCTTGAATCGTGGGTGAAAACTGGAGTTCAAGAGAGTGTTTCGGCGATGACGGGCACCAAAACAGACATTCGGGAGTTAAGCATTTCCTTTAAGAATTCGAGCCTTCATATTCGTCGGGTCGAGGTAGGATCCAAAACGGATGAATATAAGAATATGTTGGAGTTGGAAGATATCGCGTTAGACTTTCAATTTCTTCCCCTTCTGTATAAGCGCTTTGTTGTTGACGAGTTTTCAGTTCGGGGCATTCAGTGGGGAACGAAGCGTCGTAGCTCTGGATGGATCCCAAAGCCTCAAAAATCAAAAGAGCCCTCATTCTTTTCCGAATTGGTCGATCGGTCCTTCGTTTCTCTTAAAACCGAGTTCGCCAATACTCCCGTTCAGCAGCTTTTAGATTTTGAAGTCCCGTCAAACCCGCGTGAGATTGTCGATAAACTCGATTTAAAATCGGTGGATGTTTTTAAGGGAGTCGTTTTACAGGGACAAAATATACAGGCGACCTGGGTACAGCAGTTTAAAGAGTTGCCAGCATTGGATCAATACAAATCGTGGATGGAACAGATGCGGCAGCTCACTCAAAATCTACCCCAAAATCCTCAAGAAATTTTGAACCGAGTCCAAAGAATTCAGGAAATTTTAAATCAAATAAAAGCTGAGAAAAATAAAGTGGAAGGAATGGGACAGGCCGCTCATGAAGATTTTAATAAAGTAAAGGCGAGTTTTGAATCTGCCGTTCAGGCGGCGGAAGCGGATTATGAAAAGGCACGAAACCTCGTAAGCCTCGATGCTTTAAATGTCGATAATTTATCTCGTCTGTTATTTGGAGAAGTGTGGGTTGAGCGGGCTGAAGAGGTTTTGAGGTACCACCGTATGTTGCGTGAGCTCTTAGCAAAGAAGGGCCCCGACGAAAATATTCAGGTGCGTGAGCGTGCCAAAGGGAGAGATATTATTTTTATAACCCCCCAAAGGTCGCCAAGGTTTGTTTGGGCTAAATCGGAACTTTCCGTAAAAGGCTTGGAGGATGGCGATCGCCAGCGTGTGACGCAACTCTATCAATTGAAAATAAAGGATCTCAATTCAGCCCCCAAACTTTACGGTAAGCCCACCCAGGTTGATTTGAGTGGGGAGTTTAGGGATGCGATCATTGGAAAGCTCGGTTTCGACGGTTTTTGGGACTATACAAAAGAAATTCCGAGAGACGATTACAAATTAACAGTATCCAAGATTAAGGCGGAATCTTGGCCCATGGGGATTCCCAGAATTTTTCCCTTACGGATGGAATCTGGCCAGGCGGAAGCGAAGTCTCGCCTTCAATTTGAGGGAGAGGAAATGATTTGGACAAATCGCATTCAATTCAATGAAGTTATTTGGGATATGAAGGATTTGCCTACTCAAGGTGGCGTCATTCTTTCTATTCTTAAACATGTGTTTTCAAAAATATCGTCTTTCTACTTAGAGATTCAGTTGAAGCTTAAAGAAGATAATTTCGTATTTGAAATTCATTCCGATATGGACGGGCTGATTAAAAATGCCGTTCGTCAGGCGATTGAAACAAAATGGAATGATTTTCAGGCGCAGCTTAAGAATGAAGTGAACCGCCGGGTTGCACGCGCCAAGGAGCAGGCGACGAAGGAGCTAGACGGTGTTCAAGCGAATGTTCTTGGCCAAATGAACAAAATCCTTCAACAAGCAAATCTATATATGGATGAAGGAAATCGTATGATTTCAACGCTTGAGGATTCGGCAAAAAAAGCTGCAGCTAAACAACTTCAAGATAAAGCAGGAGATCAACTAAAAAAGGTCATTCCCCCGATGAGTAACCCCCTAAATAATTTAAAGAAACCGTTCTAGACCTGAAGAACTTTTGATCGTTCTTTAGCGCGATCGTTCGCTGGAGGCGCGTCGGGTTTTCGAGATGGTTCGGGATGAGCGGCTTTTTCCGGGCGCTCTTTCTCTTTCTTGTCCACGCGAGCTTCTTGTCGGGCAGGTTCGGGGTCTTTCTTTCGTACCTTTGCCTCGACTTTATCCGCGAAGGCTTTGAGATCAATTTTTGCCAGAACAGAACTTGCAGATCTTTTAACATCACTGGCACTAATATTATTGGATTGAGCCTCGGCTCTTAAGGCCTGCTTTACTTCGGGAGAAGCTTTTGAAATCGTTTTAGCAACTTCCTTAATACCGGCTCCATATTCAATCTTTCTTTGAAGCTTACTGGCTAGAGAACCTATGTTATTG
>CAZSZT010000270.1:2354-3450 GCA_964611175.1 uncultured Bacteriovoracaceae bacterium | reverse complement strand
TGCTTCTTCCGACATGAATCGACCTTTAGATCCCTTTCAAATCTAACACTCTCTGAATTAAAGAAGGTAGTTGAAAGTCGCGCTTTTCGAAGGATGTTGAGCGTGTATGATGAAAGCGGATGCGGAAAGGAATGAAAGAAAATCTCAAAAGAAAATCGACTCGGATATTGCTTCGTCTTTTTGGAACGGCAGTGGTTTTTAGCCTTATTTTGCTCTTACTTCCTAAGCTGGATACCGAAGCCCTAAAGGATGCGTTTTTAAAAGCCGAATGGGGGCATCTTGGTTTAGGGCTCGTGGGGGTTGTTGTTTTTTGGCTCCTGCGTTCGATTCTTCTGTGGCGAATCCTTCGAATTAAAGAACGGGTTTCCTGGACACTTCCTATGATTGTGACCTGGATCGGAGGATTTTTTGATCAGGTTATTCCCGCTCGCGGCGGCTATCTTGTCCGTTGGGCTCTGCTGTCGGCAAAAATGAAAGCGACGAAGAGTTTTGTTATTTCGGCTCTCGCCACCTGTTTTGTTTTAGAAGGAATGGCCTTGGTCATTTGTGCCTTACTCGCCTTTATTTTAAGTCCGGAGAATCGTGGATTTGTGTCGACCCCTGCCATCATTATTCTTGGGTTTTTGCTTTTGACCCTTGGGATTGGATTTAGCTTTTCACGGGCGATTCATCGAATGGTTATGAGAACAGGGTTTCAGAAAATTCATCCTTTGGTTGCCCTTCTTGAAATAACGATGGCTTCTAAGCGTTTATCTAAAATTTTTGGATTTTTGGTGCTTGTCTTTCTCGCGTGGGGTGCCCAGATCGAAGTGATTCGGCAAGTCGGGGAAGCTTTTCAGTTTTCTCTTCCTTGGCCTCAAATGGTCTTGCTTTTATTAGGAATTAACTTAGCGATTATCATCCCCGTCATTCCGGGTAATCTCGGCACCATGCAGCTCGTAATCACCTTTATTCTTGTAAAAATGGGAATGGATTCGGGCACCGCCCTTGCTTATGCCATTATTTATCATGCTATTCAGCTTCTTCCCGTAGTGGCCATCGGTGCCCTCTTAAGCCTTTTCTTTCCTATTGAGACGAGGCATAAATTATCTTCTGG
>CAZSZT010000270.1:0-2344 GCA_964611175.1 uncultured Bacteriovoracaceae bacterium | reverse complement strand
ATTGATTTATGACGAATAGTGACCCGAGAAAACAAACGGATGTTTCGGTAATCGTACCTACCTTTCGAGAGGGCGGAAATTTAACGCCGTTAATCGAACGACTAGAGACGATTCGACATCATTTTAAAGACCTTCAACTCATCCTTGTGGACGATAATTCCGATGATGGGACTCCGGATATCATTCGAAAACTTGATAAACCATGGGTTCAGTTGATGACGAGGGTAAAAGAACGGGGTTTAAGTTCGGCGGTGATGCGGGGGCTGGAATCAGCCAAAACGGATGTTCTTGTCGTGATGGATGCGGACCTTAGTCATCCTCCCGAAAAAATTCCTGAGATGGTTGAAGCTCTTCTTTCACCGAATACTGATTTCGTCATTGGTTCAAGGTACGTCGAAGGTGGGAGTATTCACGAAGACTGGACGTTATTTCGGTATTTTAATTCTAAAGTTTCAAGCCTTTTGGCTCGTCCTTTTACAAAAGCCCAGGATCCTATGTCGGGGTTCTTTAGTTTAAAACGCTCAACCTTTGAAAAGGGTCGGCATGATGTAAACCCTATCGGATTTAAAATTGGACTCGAACTGATCGTAAAATGTGAGTGCAGAAATATTAAGGAAGTCCCCATCCATTTTGCCGACCGACTTCACGGGGAAAGCAAACTGAGCTTCAGAGCTCAACTTCAATACCTTAAGCAAGTCGCAGATCTTGCAAAACATAAGTATACATAGAGTGCATAGGAAAAAAATTTTGTAAATTTTGCGTACTGATTTCTAAAATTGCCGATCTCATTCAAATGACTAGCAAAAAAAGTTATCCAAAAAATCGGACAATTTTGTCCGTCATGCGGTTATCATCCCAATTCGGTAAACTGGAGTTAACCGTGCTATAACCATAACGGAGGGAGTTAAGAGATATGAAAATTCTTCAAAGCATTCTATGGACCTGCCTATTCACAACATTTGTTGTGTGGATGTTTGGCCCTATAAGCACCCTATCCGCTGCGCCCAAAAATGAAGACCAAGTAACTATTTGTCATTATCCTCCGGGTAACCCAGGTAATGCTCATACGATTACCGTCGGGGAAAGTGCCGTTCAGGCTCATATCGATCAACATGGGGATACCCTCGGAGCATGCGCCGTTTCGTCCAATGACTGTAACGAATGCGATTACAGCTCTGAAGATTACCAGTCTGGAGGATGCGCTCATACGTGCGGGCCATTGATTAAGTAGCTTCATTACGTCTAACAATTTATTTAATCCGGGGGAGTTATTTTGTATTGCACTAAAGGGAATAAGAAACGCGGGTCGGCCTTAATGATGATCACCTTCATGATCTTAGCCGGCATGGTGATTGGGGTTGCCTATCTTAAATTAGCATCAAGTAGTCTTATGATTTCAGGCATCCATTCCGATGCTACGGAAGCTCAATTTCAGATGGAATCCGCTTACGAAAGTGCAAGAGGAAAGCTCGCACGCGCTTTCGACGATATGAGGCTCAATTCGAAATTAAGATTTGTGGATGGTCCGGACAATGAGACCTTCAACAATATCTCCAATACCTACGCGGAAGATGTCGAAGGCGCATCCGCCTTTCTTCAAGCCATGATCGCCAGCCAAGCCTACAATGGCGCAGGTCAACTTAATTCTAGTCATGAATTTGCTGATTTTACGGCCGCCTTTCCAACGGCCTACACGGATCCTAACCCATCGGATTCCAATTATGTCGAAGTAAGTTATAACTTTTATCCGCTACCGCCGGTGGTTAATTTAAGTCCCGCTCGAATTACCTTTGATTACGAAGCTCGCATTTCGATTCGGGGTTATGGTTCTTCGAAACATACGATATCCAGTTCGGAGGATGCGACGACTATTTCCATTTTAGTTTCAGGAGCGCCGTTTTCTCGATGGGCACTCTTTATGCAATCGATGAAAAACCAAAACGGCGGGATCGTTACCTTTGCAGGGGGGAACACCTCCTCTCAGATTCAAGAAATTTATAGCGGACCTGTTCATGTGAACGAAGAGCCTTACTTTCTCGGTCATCCAAGTTTTTACGATATTTTTACGTCCGGCGCAGAGGATACGGACTGGGTGTATTACAGTGTCGCGGATTACACCGGATGTAATACCGAATGCCCGGATTTTTCGGGAGGACATCTAGGCGACGTCGATACGATTTCAATGCCTACTCAGATTTTTAATACGGTTCGCTTAGCGGCGGGAGATACAAGTTCCACGGCCGCCACGGATAATACCGAGGTGACCACCGAGGAGCTCGTTGGATTTCTTCATTATCATGCTACTGGAACCGTCGATCCTTCTTCTCCTAGTGTGCCAACCGGC
>CAZSZT010000269.1:0-3478 GCA_964611175.1 uncultured Bacteriovoracaceae bacterium | reverse complement strand
CGTCTAGGAGTTGGATCTTTTTCCGGTTTTGGTGGAATATTTAAGGCCGAGACCGTTCTCGATACTAAAGTAATATGTCCGTTACATAATACCTTTCGGCATTTGAAGTTCGTGCCTTCGAGATCGTCGGTTTTTGAACTTGCTTCGTAAGCTTCACCGCATTTATTACAACGCCCGATAAAATAATTTGTCGTATCGTCCCATTTAGATTTCATGCGGCCTCCGTCTTCTTTCTTTTATTATAGAACAAGCTTTCAGAGGCGGTAATCCCTGCGGGGCAGCGGTTAGACACAGCCTGATATCTTCATTTTTAGACTGTGTCTTTTCGGTCGGTGAGGCGCTAGAATGACATTCGTGAGTCCAAAGATTCGCCTAACACCGCAGGGGATTGAATTGGAGGCGCCGCGAAAGGCGAACCTTCTGCAATTTTTGCATGGTCAGGGAATTCCCGTCGGAAGTGCCTGCGGAGGCAAGGGACTTTGTGCAAGCTGCAAGGTTCGGGTGCTTCAGGGTGAAAATCATCTTTCGAAGCCTAGTGATCATGAGGTGGAGCTCGCCGAGCGAAACCATTTGGCTCGTTCAGAACGAATTTCGTGTCAGTGCAAAGTTTTGGGCGATATTGAAATTACGACGAGTTATTGGTAGGCGACGACGGGTTGGACCCCTCATAATGGGTTCATGTCGAAGTTAAAAGCGAAGTCCGCTCAAGACTCTGTTGTTGAAATGAATAATATTGTTTTGCCTTCTCACGCCAATGCGTTGGGAACCATATTCGGGGGCGTGCTGATGAGCTGGATTGATATCGCGGCAGCGATTTGCGCTCAGAGGCATTCACGAAAAATCGCGGTCACGGCAAGTGTCGACACACTTTATTTTCTTGTTCCTGTTCAGGTTGGCGATACCGTTACGTTATTTGCTCGCGTTGTTCACACGGGGCGCACGTCGATGGTGGTTTTGGTCGACGTTTTTGCGGAGAATCCCCTGAGCGGCAGCCGACGACATTGCGTCACCGCGCATTTGAGTTTTGTTGCGCTTGATCAAAAAAGACGGCCGGCTGAAGTGCCGCCACTTTTAATTAAAACCAAAAGGGAAAGGCAAGAATTCGAAGCCGCAGCAAAGCGTCGAGAATTCTTGATCGACCACCTTAAATCCCTCGGCCAAATATCTCCCAAAAGGGGGCGGTCGTGATAAAATGATCATGGATTTTTATGCTTGTTTCCTGCCCTAAATGTTCGAGTCGTTATCAACTTCCTGACGAGAAAATTCGTCCTTCTGGAACGAAAGTGCGGTGTCCGAAATGTCAAAATACTTTTAAGGTTTTTCCGCAGCCTGTCGAAGAAGAGGATTCCATGGAGCGCACGGAACTTTTTGTTCCGCGAAATGAAGTTTTAGCAAGACGTCCAACTGCGGCGAGCGAAGAATCCACAAAGACAAGACCTGAGGAACCCGTTTTGCGAGAACCTTCGCCGCCCGAGCTTTTTGGAGGGCGGACGGAGGTCATGCCTCATAGACCGGCTGAGAAAATTCGGGAACCCTCCCCCTTTAAAAGATCTGAAATTGTGGAAGATAGCGCAGTGTCGGAATCGAACTCTGAAGATCAAATGCAGATCTCGGAATTTTCCAAAATAGAGTCCGACTCCGAGCCCGGAAAGCCCCTGATGGAAGAGGCGGCTCCAAGGCCTTTTGGAGATGAGACATTTGCGGCTATTCAGCAAATGTCTCGTCCTCGAAGGCCCTTGCGAAAAGTTTTGGTCTCCGTCGCCGTGCTGGTTATCGGCATCTCCGCCTACTTCATCGTTTCATCGAAAAGAGAAGTTCAAGTCGAGACAAAGACCGAAGTGAAGGTTGTTGAAAATCCGGTCATTCACCCGGCCGATTGGTATCGAGACGATCCAAAAATTTTTCAGGATTATCTTTCAAATGCCGCAATTCTTCCGGAAGTTGAAATGCGAAAACCGACCATAAGGGCCCTCCTTTCCGAGGCTCTCATTCTCAACGGAATTTTAAGCGCGGCTCCCGAACAGATTTCCAATGGACTCGTTTTTGCGTCAGCCCTTATTGCATCGAATCCCCAGGAAGTTTATGGATATTACGGCCTTTCGGCTTATGCTCTTTGGAACGAAGATTTTAAATCCTTGGACGATTTAGTTTCTGGCTGGCCATCATCTCATCACCTGGAACCTGAATACCTTTTAGCTCAGTTCGTCGTGGAAGGGATGCGCAAAAATTGGCCGCGAACCTTCGCGAGCGTGAAAGATCTTTTGACTCGTTATCCTGAATTCCAACGGGCTGAATCTTGGGCTCTTTATTTTTCTCTTGAAGCCCCGGAAGAAGCTCAAAAAGTTCTGGGAGAGGACCCCATTAAAAGTCTTCAAGCGTCTTACGAAAAGCATCGTCTTCTTCTTCTCAACACGGGCGCAACCCTTCCGAATCTTTATCAATCTTTGGACAAGAAATTGGCGAAAAAAGGTATCATTCTTGCCACACCAAATTTAAAGCAGGACGATAAAACGGAAAAATCAGAAAGAGATTCAAAGTCGACCGCAGCCGAAAAAGCCAGTTCGGAAACGGAAAAAAAGAAGGTCATTCAAGCGAAAAAGCCATCGGTTAAGGAGTCGAAGCGATTACCGAAGCCATCTTCGGATTTATTGGCGATGAATCAGATGAATAAAAAGGAAGTGAGCGAAGCGCACCGTCTCTTTGAACAAGGAAATTCCTTGTACAAGGAAGGAAAGGTCGAAGACGCCATTAAGGCCTACCAACAGGCCCTTCGCTTGAATCAAGATTTGGCAGATGTTTATAAAAACTTGGGAATGATTTATATGAGCAAACGGGAACGCGAACGTGCCCTGCGAAATTTTAAAATCTATCTCCAGATGAAGCCTGATAGCGACGACAAAAAAGTCGTTGAAGGCTGGATCTCCTCATTACAATAACAACTCAAACTGATACGCTGAGCCAATGCCCCTGTTTTTAGCTGCGATCTTGAACCCTCGAATGCTGATTGTTTTTCTGATGGGGTTTTCATCGGGTCTTCCCCTCCTTTTAGTCGGCGGAACTCTTAAAGCCTGGATGACTAAAGAGGGAATGGACCTTACGGTCATCGGGCTCTTTTCGTTAGTCGGAATTCCATACACCCTCAAATTTATTTGGGCGCCGCTTTTGGATCGTTTTGTTTTGGCTTATTTCGGTCGACGACGTGGCTGGATGTTCGTCAGTCAAATGGGGCTAATCATTTCCCTGGGAATGTTGGGAAGTCGAAGTCCTGTCGAATCCTTTACCTGGACCGCCATTTGGGCATTTCTCGTCGCCTTTTTCAGTGCGAGTCAGGATATTGTGGTCGACGCATACAGAAGAGAAATTTTTGAGGACCGTCAGCTTGGTCTCGGGTCGTCCTTAGCCATTACCGGATATCGAATGGCTTTGCTTTATTCAGGAGCTTTTGCACTTTCGTTGGCGGATCAATATCCTTGGCCGC
>CAZSZT010000268.1:0-3508 GCA_964611175.1 uncultured Bacteriovoracaceae bacterium | reverse complement strand
ATGGAAGAGATGAAAAGTTTATGCGCCATTTTTCGTCCTCTTTCAGGACTTCTATATTCTTTGGCTAAGTTTTCGCGCAGTTCCCAAAAAGTTGCGCCAACGACCATTCCTCTTTCGTGTGGACTACTACTCTCAATGGGCCAGGTGTAACCCTCGATTGGTAGATTATGATAGCTTCGAACACATCCCGTTCCGTCGCCCATTAAGTCAAGCCCAGAACAGAATGTATCAAGCGACAGAATCGAAAAGGTATCTGCGACACCCTCATGAAATCCAAAGTAGTCCTCGACTTCCTCTTGATTCAGACCAAGGGTCATGACAAATACATGCCCGAATTCATGTCGAATAATAGTGGAATAGGAACTATTGGCGCATATTCCATTCCCGATCAGAAAGATGATTTCGTTGGCACCGGCAAAGGCATTGCAGTAAATCCCAACATCCATATTGGTCGTGGCAATCAAATTCGGAGGTGGCGGCACCCAATGGGGAGAGATCTCGTGTATCCATTCAATCGACTCTCGAATATGTTCATAAGCATTGGCCGTGGCCACGGAATATTCTGTCAGTCGTCCTTCACTATCACGCTGGTCCGCCAAATTAAATTTCAGCGTCATGGATGGCCTTCGTAGGGTTCCAAACACTTCCTCCCGATAGATTTCCGGGCAGAATATGCCTTGGCATTCCGGATCGCGCATCGTCCCGGAGCCAGCTTTGTAAGTGCGCACCCTGAAATGCTCGGATTTTAAATCGGCACCTAGTATTCCTGGCACGTTAAGCGGAAGGTTCAGCAAATATTCTCCCCATTCATCGGTCCATCCGGTTCCAATCAGGTTTCCCTTCAGATCCACGGCATCGACAAGTCCCTTTATTACCGGGGCGCGCTGCGGTCGAGACTGATGAATCGGCCGGAGCCCTCGAGTCATCGGCATAGCCAGGGATCCTTGGATGATACCTCCTTGGGGATATTCTTTTGACTCCTTCGACTCGGACGCTGGCACACGATCGACGAGCTTGGAGGAAATTTCCGGGGGGATGTCCATACAGGACTGTCCGCTTGGCGCAAAGGCGAAAACTCCAGAACTCAGCGGAATGAGCCCATAAAACAGAAACCAAAGCATTCGCTTCATGAATCGACCATTAAGACCAGTCTTTTGATAATGTAATCCAAAAACAACCTTGACCATAAACCACACCCTTAAAATCTATTTTAAAGTGGGGTAGCGCATTCGGGTAGGATTGTAAACACTGTCTAGTCGTTAATCTAAAGATCTGATACAAACCTCCACAAATGACGAAGGGTGTTTACCATGCCGCTCTCTTGAGTTTTCTGGGTTTTGGACTCTCCGTTGACGCTCAGGACCTGCCTCACGAGGCCCTTTCAGAGATTCGATCTGAGTTTTTGGTTGGGACTCCAGTGGATGTCTTGGATCTTCGATTACGGATCTTTCCTGCCGAAGCTTTAAAGGTTTTTCAGTCCGATCGCAAAAGCTTCTCCAAAGAGGCCCTGGAGTCTTATTTTGAAAATCTTTGTCTTCCTTATTTCTCCGGAGAATTTCATCCGGCGCAAAGGGGAACTGCGGATCTTTCTCTCGCGCCGCATTTGGAACTTGAAGAGATTTGGAATGGGTTCACTCCAGCTATTAGGGAATTTCTTGGTATTGACATTGAAAGTCTTCAACAAAAACTGGATTCGTCATCCACGGAGTGGACCCCTCAGGAAAAAACATTCCTAACCAATTCCTTTACGCTTCTTCGTCTCGATTTGCTCCGATCATCGAAGGATCTTTCAGAAGACGATCTTTTTCAAAACTTAGAAGTTCTTTCCGCGTTCGAAGCCTATTTTGAAGCGGATGTTTCCAAAAATATGGAACTTCTTTCGATAGATTTGGCTTATCGCGAACAAAGAAAAGGGGAGGCAAGCCATTGGATCGAAACTCTTCTGTTTCTTTCAACAAAAAACTTAATCGACCTTCGAAATCGTCTTTATGATTCTCTAAAAGATCAGGGTATTTACGGGAATTCCGCCTTTAAAAGTAATCATGTGGAAGTCTTTGTCGACAATTTGTTTTCCAAGAACGTTCCTTCTAATAAAGAATTAAGCCTTGAAGAATTAGCGATCGTCAATGTGCTGCAAAGGAATCTTTATGTTCAGGCCCAACCAAAACTTTATTCTTGGTCGGATTCCGATCTCTTTCAGATAGAAACCATTGTTAAATCCGTGAACGGTGATCTCTCGGACGAGAACCGAGAAATTGTTCTTCGAGGGTCGAAGACCTATCAATTTGTTGAAGCCGATCGAAAGCGTCGAAATCAATTGCAGCATTGGGCGGCCGCAAGAGCGGCGGGCTATGGAGCGGCCGCTGTTTCGTCCTTTTGGTATATGAAATGGAGTTCGGCCGCAAAGCGAATTCGGTTGCAGCGAATTGCCTATTTTCAAACGGAAGACGTTTTAAAAAATATGGGAGAGGAGGGAACAAGACTCCTTAGTCTTCAAAACTCACGAATTTCCCAGTTGGAAACGGCCATTCGACAAGGCTTTGGAGAAAAAGCCTGGAACAAGGTGGGGCCTGAATTTGAAAAAGAGTTGAAACGAATCGGTCAAATTCGAGCTGAAACGTCTAAAGGCCAGAAATGGATTCATCAATTGCGTTCCGCCGCTGGATTTTCGCAGGACGATATTCTGTATCGAAAGTTTGTTAAGGATATTGTCGCCATGGATCTTGCCGAAGGGGCGACCCTGGGCCAGCGACTTACAAAAAAATTAGCTCGTATTCCAGGGCTTCGAAAACCCCTTCAGTGGAAAATGGCAAGTCATTTAAGGAATTTTATTGAAGGGAAGCCCGCCTCTCTTTTTTATTCGGTGGGTCAAAAATATTCATTTTTGAGAGTCCCGCGGGTGACGAATTTATTGGGAAAAGCCTGCCTGGTCACCGCCATCCTGACGACCGGTTGGAGCCTTTACGAAATTAAGCAAGCTTACCAGTTTCGGGATCGAGAATGGGAATGGGATACTCTTCAAGTCGAGATGAGTTTGAGGAATCAATTGTCGGGAATGAGTGAGGACGACGTAAGTCAAAGCGTTCGAAAGGCGTTTTCTATAGATCTTAAAGATGAATTGGAAGACAAACTTCAGCTTATGGAGGGCTCGGAGTTCGGTCAGAAATTTGAAGTTGTCGTTTCTCCCGAGGGAGTTTCGACGGAAGGTTCCGAAGTAAACGGAATGTTTTGGCCCTTTCTCTATGTTCTTTTCAAAAAGAAAATTTCCGAAGAAGATCGAAATCCTTCGCTTCGAGAGGCCTCGGCAAAAGCGGGAATTCTGGTTCGATATCGTGCGGACGTTTCGGGGAGTGATCCGAAACTGGTTGCAAAGCTCAAGGGATTGCCGGCGGATGCCGTGCCAGAAAAAATTCGTTGGGTTTATGATCATGCGGTGTTGTTGAACGGTGGGGAGACTCATACTCAACGGCGCCAAGACATTTTGGATTATGTACTCGGTGCGCGAGAG
>CAZSZT010000267.1:0-3513 GCA_964611175.1 uncultured Bacteriovoracaceae bacterium | reverse complement strand
GAGAAAGTGGAATATCAATGAAGAGAAGAATCGGCCACTGAATGAGATTTTCCTTTTTGAATTTGGTCAGCAATTCCCAATGCTGGGTATCCTTAGATAAAGATAAAATAAAAAGCCTCACGGATTCTGAATTTCCATTGATATAGTTATAGGCTTGCGAATGATCCCTCACCCATTGAACATGATATTTGGGGTCGGACAGCATATTTTGAACGATGCGGCCAAAGAATTCTTCCTGCTCAAAGAGAGCTATTTGATATTTACGTTTATTTTGAAGGCTCGCTTTGGCTTTCTTTAAAAGCTCATCAGGAGTCTTTCCGTCAGTTGGGAAAATAGAAAATCCGACATGCGGAAATCCAGCTGATTTCAGTTTATGTTCCATCACCTCGGCGCCGATTTTATTGCACTCATAGCCCATCAAAAGAATGCCCTCACGACCCATATCCATAATGACATCCGAGCGTCGAACGGAGTTTTCGAGACGATCGAGTTCTTTCTTTTTAAATTCGAGGTGCTCGGCTTCGGTGGTCAGAATGAGATTCTCGGGTAGATCGATAAATCCCACGACGAATTGGCGATTGTACCGCGCACATCGAGCCGCTTCGATTTCAATAAGCGGCTCCACAAGATGCGCATCATAAACTTTTCTTGCTGGAGAGGTTTCTGAGTCGGAGGTTTTTTGTTTCGTTGGGGGGGCATTTATTTTCCTCGGTTCTTCGGGAGCCGGAAGAGAGATCTTCATTAAGGGATCGTTATCTTCCGGCTGTGTTAACTTTTTCGCAAGTTCCGCTTTCTTCGCCTGCACTTCGGCGTGTGCCGCCCTTTTACGAAGAATGCGCTTTATGGCTTTTTCAAGCTCTACTTCAACAAGAGCAATATCCTCGAAGGGTTTGGCGAGTAAACTTGTCGCGCCAAGTTCCATCGCCTGTTGAGCAATTTCGCTAGACGGATAAGCCGTCATCAAAACAATTTCGGGAGTCTTTTGAAGAGCCGCGATATCTTTTAAAATTTCGATGCCCGTCACCCCCGGCATATGAACATCGGTGAAAACAATATCGATGTTCTCGCTCACGATAATTTTCATGGCTTCCGCGGAATCCTTAGCTCCGTGAACCAAACAGCCGGGGACCATACTGATGAGGTCCTTTAAAAGACTAAGGACCATCGGGTCGTCGTCGATCAGTAGAATCGAGAACTTATACTTATCACTGGGCTGTGGTACGGAACTCATTTTATCCCCCCACGCCTTTTAACTCTTCTTCTTTTTTACGTTTTTCTTCAGCCCTCTTTTGTGCGTCATCGAAAGCCGATTGAATGGAAAACACCAAGTCGTTTAACTCGATCGTCTCTTCTGCCTCTGGCTGCAGTTCGTTTGCGGCCTTTTGTAACTCCGCTTCGAGATGTTGATGACTTTCGTCAGGCATGGCTTCCAAGACGGCACCAAGCGTAGGTCGAATGCCTGATGGAGGTAATGCCGGCAGCGACAGTTGCATCTCCTCTGGTTTTTTCTCTGGCATTTTCTCTGGCACTTTCTCTGGCATTCGCCCCGCCTGACCCTCATCGTTGGGTGACGGAGTCAATTCCATCGGAGGCAAGGGCAGCGGAATATCTACGCCCTGTGGAGACGTCATCACCGCTGCAGGATCCTCTTCCAAAATCAAAAGATCAGGTGACGGAGGCTCCCATTCCCCTTCCCGTGTCGACGGTGACGGAGTCATTTGGGGCATCTCGGGTGACGGAGTCAAATCGGTGGAGATTTTCGTTGGCGTGGGTGACGGAGTCGAGTCCACGGAACGAGCTTTGAAGCCGACGACTCGGTTGCGACCTGAGTGTTTTGCCTCATAAAGAGCTTTGTCTGCAGCTTCAATCAAGCTTGAGGGGTCTTTCGCATCCTCCGGGAACGTCGCGACACCAATACTTAAAGTCACATGCCCCAGGGGTTGCTGGGCGGCCTGATCAAATTCAAATGCCTCAACGGCCGCTCGAATTCTTTCGGCCTTAATCATCGCCCCTTCATAAGGTGTAAACGGCAGGAGCATTACAAACTCCTCGCCTCCATAACGAGCCACGACATCCGAGGGACGTTTTCCATGCGCATCATCTAATATAATAGACAACTGCTTGAGTAATTTATCCCCGGCGGGATGCCCGTGTTGATCGTTGTAGGATTTAAAGTAATCCACATCCATTAAAATGAGACTGAGTTGCCCATTCTGTCGCTCAACTTGAGAAGCCTCCTGACGTAATCGTTCCTGAAAATATCGATGGTTGTGAAGCTTGGTAAGTCCATCTCGATTCGCCATGGCGACGATATCTTGATGCAATTGCACTTTATGAAAACACGTCATGACTTCTTCAACAAAAATTTCCACCAATGAATCGGACAAAACTTCGAACGCAACGGCCTCTTTCACTTCCCCTTCGTGAGAAAAATTCACGACTCGAAGATTACGATAAGATTGGTAATGCTTGACTATGTCTTCCAAATTTTTAATTTCGTTTAGTCCTTCAAAAGCTTTTTCATCCGGGATCATGGCGTTAGGCGCCCATCCCGAATCCCCTTTGACCAACCAAACCGCCCTCACACTAGGATCTTGGAATAACGCCGGTAACGAACTCAAAACGGAATTTCTAAAAATATCCAAATCTAAAATGCCATTCAATTGACGAGTGGAATCCAAAAGAAGTTTGAGTTCGCCGCTTGCTCGCTGAAGGCGCTTTAACAGTTCATTATTTTGTTGGCGCAGAAAAATGCGCTCGGCAACTTGAAGCATTTTATTCGGCACGACGGAAATATCTTCGAAAGGCTTCATCATATAGTCATAGGCCCCCGCCTTGATCGCCTTCACAGCCGTTTCCAAAGTGGCATTTGAAGTCATGATGATAAATTCCGTCAGTGGAAATTTTTTCTTTCCTGCTTCGAGCAATTCAATGCCAGACATTTCGGGCATTTGGATATCTGAAAGAACGATATGAAACGGCCTTTCGCAAAGCATCTCAAAGCCCTTTTTCCCATTCTCGGCGACCTCGACATTCCAACCGTCTTCCTTTAACGCCATGCTAACGACCGTTCGGATGGAGTCTTCATCATCGCAAACCAAAACGCGCACTCGACTTTTTTCAAATCCGATCATGCGCTCGCCGCCTCCGATGCATTTCCTTCGGTTTGGGTGTCGCAAGGTATTGAAATCGTAAAGGTGGTTCCTTTTCCAGGAGTCGAATCCACGTCGATCTGCCCGTTATGATCTTTAATAATTCCAATACTGACAGCCAGTCCAAGTCCGGTTCCTTTACCCACGCCTTTGGTTGTAAAGAACGGTTCGAAAATTCTATTCTTTACATCCTCCGTCATCCCCTGCCCCGTATCCGAAACCATAATGAGAACTTTTTGTTTTTCGGATTCGTAATGCGTGCTCACGGTTAACGTCCCTTTGTTGTCCATCGCTTGCTGAGCATTCAGCATAAGATTCATCATCACCTGTTGAATCTGATTGGAGTTTCCGCGAATCCAAA
>CAZSZT010000266.1:0-3518 GCA_964611175.1 uncultured Bacteriovoracaceae bacterium | reverse complement strand
TTCTACTTTCTGAAAACCAAGGACGATGTTGAAATTGATTTAATCATAAAGCGACCCAACAAACCCTATGCGCTAATCGAGATCAAATCCGCTAAAGAGGTTCGCGAAGATCACCTAAGACATTTTCGAAGACTTGGAAAAGATTTCAAAAATGCACAATGCTTTTGTGCTTGCCGCGAAAGATTGGCTCGAAAACTAGACAATGTTCTCGTAGCACCTTGGGAAGAGGTTTTGAAAATACTATTTGATGCCTAAGAACCAAACTGATGCCGGTGGCACGGAAAATCGACGACGATTCAGTGCTAACCTGAAAGTAATCCATGACAATTGACAAAAAGGACAAGAAGTAGGGATAGACAGGGTATCCGTATTTGGATTCAAAATCTAATTCCTTCATAATTTCTTCTTTGATAATCGACGGAACTCGATCCGAATTTAAAATGACTTCCGTCAGTGCCAAGACACCATCCGCCGAGGAAACGAGTATAGAGGAAGGAATGTCATCAACAAAGCCTCAGGTCGGTTCAGATATCGTCTATTATTGCGCGCGCTGCCATTTAGACCTCATTTTTCCGGATCGAATGGATATTCTTTTCGCAGATCAAACTCGTACTCTTGTTTGGGCCCAACAAACGACCACGTAAAACTAGTCTTTGCCAATCATTAACCAAACCTTAAGCATTATCACCGCTTAAATAACTTTATAATGGGACGATGAAGGAGGTCTTTATGAAGCAAACCTTCCAGGGCTTTCAAAAAACTCTTCATCGAACGTATATACGCTTTAAAATGTTCCAACATCATGTTTCGAAAATCCAGTGTCGAATCCCCTTATGGATAGAAACGACTAAATTCATTATTAAAACAGCCTCCACTTCTAAAGAATTGGAAGAGGTTCTTCGACTTCGTTACCAAGTTTTCCTCAAAGAGGGTCTAAATCAAAAAAGACCGATTCAGCTTGATTTAGACCCGTACGACTTTGTCTGTGATCATCTTATTTTGATCGATAAATTAAACAAAAAAGTTGTTGGAACTTACCGTCTTATTTCGAGTCTATTTTCAGATCGATTTTACTCTCAAGATGAATTCCATTTGGATGATTTTCTAGAACAGCCGGGCATTAAACTTGAGCTTGGTCGAGCCTGTATAGACAAATCTTACCGAGGGGGAATCTTGATTGCTCTTCTTTGGAGAGGTGTAACCGAATATATGAGAATAACTAATACTCAGTATTTATTTGGCTGCGCGAGTGTGAAAACAACAAATCCTCTGGAAATCTTTCAACTTACCGAATACCTGAGACAAGAGGGTCACCTTTCTCAAGACTTTTCGATCGCTCCAACACTCAAATTTCAGATTCCTCCAAGGCCTCTACTTTCAATGGGAGAAAGGCTAGAAGCTAAACGGGATGTTTTGCCCCCTCTTCTGATGGCCTACTTAAAAGCGGGAGCTAAAGTTTATGGGGAGGCCGCTTGGGACAAAGATTTCCGATGTTACGATCTGTTAACCATCATGACCCGAAGCCAAATGTCAGAACAACATGAAAGAAAGTTTTTAGGCCTAGCCTCGTGAAAATCTATATAAAAGGTACAGTCGTTTTTGGTTTCATTGGCATTTTTATCGCAAAAGCAAGCGTTCTTCACTTTTTGATTCGAAATCCTAAACGCCGACGTGATGCTCTGATGACCCAGGTTTCTAAATATTCCCGTCGAATTCTTAAAGTCTTAGGCGTTCAGACCCAGGTTGAAAATCTTGAAGTCCTCAAAAGCCGATCCTCTTCTTTTGTGGTCTCTAACCACGTTTCCTATTTAGATGTCCTGATTCTTGCGTCCATTCGTCCAATGGTTTTTGTAACCTCAACAGAAGTTCGAGACTCAATGTTTTTAGGATTGATTACCAAACTAGGTGGTTCCCTCTTTACGGACCGAAGAACAAAAAATTCCGTCGGACAAGATATTCGAACAATCTCGGATGTCCTTCGTGCGGATCAATCTGTGATGCTCTTTCCTGAAGCCACAAGCACGAACGGGGAAAGTATTCTTCCCTTAAAGCCAGCGATGTTTCTTTCGGCCATTCGCGCAAAGCGGAATATTCTACCGGTTGTGATTCAATACACGAAACTTAATGGCGCGGCACTCACTCCTGAATCCAGAGACCAGATTTTTTATTACGGAGATATGAACTTCTTTCCCCATCTTTTGAATTTACTAAGACTCCAATCCATCCAGGTTCGTCTTAAAATTCTAAATCCAATTTCTGTTACCGAATCTTCCGTTCCTCGTGACCTTGCCGATTCGACTCACCGCCACCTCTTGAAAGCTTATGACGAAGAAGAGCGACGAACTCCGTTAAGACGCCTTGGCTTCTGATCATGCCCAGGCAAGATACGAAGCGATTTGTTTGAACAAGAAGAAGGAAAGAATGGAGTAGAGAAATCAACCCAAACCCCAAAAATTTGGGTTTCTTTCTCTTTAAAAAATTTCCTTCTTCTGATTCTGACGACGGAGCTCTCCCCACCAGGGAGAGCTCAGAAAAGCCTCCCTTAAGATTTTTTAAACCGTTTCCACGTCAATCTGCTTAGAGCGTTTAGGCTCCACAAGACTATAAACACAAGGCACCACGTATACCGTAAAGATGACCGAAACCAGCACCCCCCCGATAAGGGCTAGTGCCATGGGAACTCTTGTTTCGCTGCCAGGACCAAGAGCAAGTGCGGGCGGGAGAGCCGCAGCAATTGTCGCCACATTTGTCATCAAAATTGGACGAAGACGAATCTGGCAGGCTTTTAAAAGTGCTGCCGCAAGACCCTCGCCTTCATCCCGAAGTTTATTCGTAAACTCGACCAATAAAATGGAATTCTTTTTAACAATTCCCATCGTCAGCAAAATTCCGATCGCCGAATATAAATTTAAACTTTCCCCACTGAAATAAAGAAAAAGAAGGGATCCCGTGACGGCAAATGGAACCGCAAGAAAGACTAAGAGTGGATCAAAAAAGGAATTGAACTGAATGGAAAGAATCAAATAAGCGACCAAAAGCCCTAAAGCCATAATCAACAAAGCATTGAATAACTTATCTGCCGGAGATTCGGAAAATTTAATAAAATAATTCTCCGGAAAAATTTCTTTTTCCCAGTCTTCAATTTGCGAAACGATATCGCCAAGTTTTTCGCCCTCGGCAAGCGAAGCATCCACACGGATGCCTCGCACCCGATCTTCCCGATAAATTTCCTGGGGAGCCGAACTTTCCTGGATGTCAACCACCTCCATAACAGGAAGGAGTTCACCTCGATTGTTTCTTACGAGAAGATCTCGAATATCGGACTGCTTGGCTCTGTACTCCGGCTTCAATTGCACATAAATATCAAAACGCCGCCCACCCCGAGTATATTGGCTAACGGTTCTTCCGCCGACTGACGTATTGATAACGTCGGCAATTTCACTAATTTCTACCCCTCGAGAGGCCGCTTTTTCTCGATTGGGAACAATATGAAGCTCTGGAACCAATTCGACATCATT
>CAZSZT010000265.1:0-3522 GCA_964611175.1 uncultured Bacteriovoracaceae bacterium | reverse complement strand
TTAAGAAATTTTTATCGCAACCCCAAAATAGCCGTTTGCGCCCTGAATCCTCATGCTTCGGATCACGGATTATTTGGAAACGAAGAAACCAAAATGATACAGCCTGCACTCGCCCATCTTCGAACGTCAGGGCTTAACGCCAAAGGACCTTTTCCAGCCGATTCGCTTTTTTTCCAAGCCCAAGATTTTCATGCCATCATATGTATGTATCATGATCAGGGTCTTATCCCCATTAAGATGCAGGATTTTTACCATACGGTAAATATTACACTCGGACTCCCCTTTTTAAGAACTTCCGTTGATCATGGCACAGCCTTTGACATTGCGGGCACAGGGAAGGCATCTTTCATAAGTTATGCTCAAGCACTCGAAACGGCTCTCACCTGGTGCGTCCGAAAAAGAAGAGGGCCCGCGACGAAAGATCGAGGTCCGTGGCGCGCGAGAGCATAATCTTAAAGATATCTCCATCGATATTCCCCGAAACCAATTTGTCGTTATTACGGGACCAAGTGGGAGCGGAAAATCATCCCTTGCCTTTGATACGATCTTTGCCGAAGGCCAGAGACGCTATATTGAAAGCCTTTCCGCCTATGCCAAACAATTTGTCGAGCAGCTCAAAAAACCAGAAGTGGAATCGATACGCGGACTTTGCCCGTCCATTGCCATCCAACAAAAAGGAATTCTAAAAAACCCAAGGTCCACGGTAGGGACGTTGACGGAAATTTACGATTTCATGAGGCTTTTGTATAGTCGAGTCGGTCAAGCCGAATGTCCTCATTGTAAGATTCCGATTTCCTCCAGATCATCGAGTCAGATTGTCGATCAAATTCTTAGTCAAGAAGGTGCCAAAATAAATATCTTGGCGGTTATGGCTCGAAAGAAAAAGGGAGAATTCGCCGATGAGCTTAACGATCTCGTCAGAGCGAGAATTGTGAGAGTTCGGATCGACGGCCAAGATCTCTCCCTTGTAAAAGATCAGAAACTGGAAAAACAAAAGCCCCATACGATTGAAGCTTTCATCGATCGTCTGGTCGTTAAAAATTCGGCGAGAGATCGAATTCACGATGCTATCTTGCTGGCGTCGTCTTTAGCCCAGGGCCAAATTCAGGTGGAATTCATCGAAACCAATCAAACACAGCTCTTCTCGGAATCGATGAGTTGCTCGCAATGTGGTTTCTCGTTTCCGGAAATGAGTCCCCGCCTATTTTCTTTTAATTCTCCGTTGGGAGCGTGTGAGGAATGTCGTGGGCTTGGCTATTTAATTCCGGCGGGCGTGGAGGAAGATGAGGCAGAAATTTTAGGAGATTGTCCTTCTTGCCAGGGTACACGGCTGAACCTGTATGGGAATTCGGTTCGAATCCAAAGCAAGACCATTTCTGAAGTCGCGGGCCTCTCGATTCGAGAGGCGAAATCCTGTTTTGAGAGCTTTCGATTCTCCGGCAACCATGAAGTGATCGCAAAAAAAATTCTGAAGGAAATTCAGGAGCGTTTATTGTTTCTCGACGAAGTTGGGCTCCATTATTTGAGTCTTTCTCGAAGAGCTTCAACGATCAGCGGGGGGGAAGAGCAGCGAGTTCGGCTGGCCACTCAAATCGGCACGCATTTAACGGGAGTTTTATATGTCTTAGATGAACCCAGTATCGGGCTTCATCCGATCGACAATCAACGATTGATTCGCGCTCTCAAGAGATTAAGAGATATGCAAAATTCAGTCCTTGTGGTTGAACACGACGCCGAAACAATGCTCGAAGCGGATTATATTATTGACCTTGGACCTGGGGCGGGCCGACTCGGCGGTTTTATCGTGGAAGCGGGAAAACCACTGGAGATTTCGAAGGGCTTAACGGCTCGGTATCTTTCCGGCGAAGAGTCGATCGTGATTCCTCCACTTCGGCGCCCCGTCTCTAAATCTCTTGTGATCGAAAATGCCCATAAAAATAATCTTCGGAATCTTCATGTTGAGATTCCCCTGGGAACGTTCACGGTCGTAACAGGTGTTTCTGGAAGTGGAAAGTCGACTCTCGTCATGGATATTCTATGCGAAAGCCTTCGGCAAAAAAGAATGGTTGGTTGTGAGACGATGAAGGGTTTAGATGAAATCGACAAAATGGTTTCCGTTGACCAATCTCCGATTGGCCGTTCCCCTCGATCTAATCCGGCGACTTATATTGGAGCTTTTACTCCCATTCGTGAACTTTATGCTCAAATGCCGACGGCTAAGGTGCGGGGTTATTCCGCGAGTCGATTTAGTTTTAATATTGAAGGCGGGAGATGTGAAACTTGTAAAGGTGCCGGAGAGCTCGATATTGAAATGCACTTTTTACCGAATGTTACGGTGCCTTGTGAGAGTTGTGGAACTCGACGTTATAATGCAGAAACTTTAGAAATCCTTTTTAAGGGGCGAAATATTTTCGAAGTTTTGGAACTCACATTCGAAGAAGCTGTGGATTTCTTTGAGTCCATTCCGTCGCTTTCTTCCAAACTTAAAATCATGAATGAGGTGGGTCTCGGTTACCTTAAACTCGGCCAACCCGCCGTGGCTTTGTCTGGAGGAGAAGCGCAACGAGTAAAGCTCGCGAAAGAACTTTCCAAACGCTCCACGGGAAAGACTCTTTATATTCTCGATGAGCCAACGACAGGGCTTCACTTTGTCGACGTTCAACGGCTATTGAATGTCATTCAACAACTCGTCAATCTTGGAAATACCGTGGTGATGATCGAACATCATTTAGACGTTATTAAAACAGCCGATTATCTCATCGACCTGGGCCCAGGCGGCGGTATGGAGGGTGGAGAAATAATAGCCTCCGGGAGTCCGGAGGCTATTAGTCGTATTCAAAATTCAAAAACAGGTCAGCTTTTGAAAAAATTATTAGCCGAGCAAAGCGGCTTTAAAGATAAACACGAAAATCAAAGCATAAATTGAAAGAGATTCAATAAATGCCAAGCCGAGAATCATGGGAACGAAAAGGTCCTTTCCCGCTTGGGGATTTCGCGCAATCCCATCCATTGCCGAAGAAACCATTTTTCCTTGTCCCAAACCGCAACCCATGGCGGCCAGGCCAAGTCCGATGCCCGAACTCAAAGCAAGCCACTTCACAATTTCAATATTCGTTCCTGCTTCGGCGCCATGCTCTTGTGCAAAAAGCATTCCCATACCCAAAAACATAAAACTGCTAAAAGCCCAACCAAAACGGCTCAGCATTTTTTTATCGATTTTCTTCAAGATATTCATTCTTACTCCTTCCATTAATGATCGTGCGAAACGGCTAACTTAATGTAAACCGTATACAAAAGTGAAAAGACAAGGGCTTGAACAATACTGACGAAGACTCCAAGCACCATAAAAACAATAGGAACAAAAAGGGGCGTGATTCCATTGAACACACTCAACAAAGTATGATCTCCATTAATATTTCCCCACAAACGAAAACTTAAAGAGATGGGTCTAATAAAATGCCCCACTAACTCAATACCCACCATCATCACGGCAATCAGGGATAAAAAGAGAGTCAAAGCCCA
>CAZSZT010000264.1:0-3530 GCA_964611175.1 uncultured Bacteriovoracaceae bacterium | reverse complement strand
TTTGCCATGATGCCCTTTTGGCATATTCGAGGGGGACAAAATCCGTCGGGGATTCGTGCTCGCGTGGTGCCTTCCGATTATGTCGAGAGAGTGAATCGATTCGTTGCCGACTATCAGGTTGGTGAAGAGAAAGGCATACCTATTGTCGAGCCCCCTGCGGGAAGTCATGTCTATCTTCTCGCGCGTATGTGGCAATGGTATCCGATCCTAAAACTAAAAAAGAACACTCGTTACATTCTTCATCTCTCGTCCGCCGATATTAATCACGGTTTTAGTTTGTTTCCTTTGAATCTGAATTTTCAAGTGGTGCCTGGTTATGATTATGGCCTTCGGGTCGAGCCCAATGAGGCCGGAGATTTTCGAATTTTATGCAATGAGTTTTGTGGGATTGGACATCACACGATGGTCGGAAAAATATGGGTTGTGGAGTGAATGAGGAGTTGAAATGACTCAAGGGATTGAAAAGCTGAGTTGGAAATTTAGAAAATGTTCGATTACAGGACTGAAAGTTAATTCGGACTCGGAACGATTAATCAAAGCAAACGCCGTAGTGGCGGTTGTTTGTCTGCTCGTCGGGGCGGTTGCGGCTTTTGGGCTGGTGCTCACTCGGTGGCAGGCCATTCACCTATTACCTCCCGATTTATTTTATCGTTTTCTGACCTTGCATGGCCTGAATATGTTGATCTTTTTCATCATTTTTTTTGAGATGGCGGTTCTTTATTTTGCGGGGCCCGTCTTACTCAATGCGAGGCAGCCTGCTCCAAAACTCGCGTGGGTTTCATTTGCTCTCATGGTCGCTGGGGCGATTATGGTCGACACGATGGTTCTTATGGGTAAAGCGGATGTGCTCTTCACATCGTATCCCCCCTTGAGAGCCCATCCTCTTTACTATCTTGGGATCATTCTCTTTGCCGTTGGAGCGCTTATTGTGACAGGACTTTTCTTTGCGGCCCTTGTCGTGGCGAAGAGAGAAAAATCTTATCTGGGGAGTATGCCGTTGGTGACCTTCGGTGCCCTCACCGCCGCCATTATTGCCGCCATTACTTTAGTGCATGGTGCGGCGACTTATATTCCAGCGTTCCTTTGGTCTTTAAATCTTATTGAATTGGACGCTCAACTCTACCGACTTTTATTCTGGGCACTTGGCCACGCCTCTCAGCAAATCAATGTCGCGGCGATGGTTTCGCTATGGTATTTTCTCGGAGCCATTACGGTCGGAGGCGTCGTCCTCAATGAAAAGGTAAGCCGTTTGGCTTTCGTTTTGTACATTCTCTTTATTTCGCTGGCATCGGCTCATCATCTTTTAGTGGATCCGGGTATGGGACCCGCTTGGAAGGTTTGGAATACAAGCTATGCCATGTATCTCGCTGTATTAGCGAGCATGATTCACGGATTTACGGTTCCCGGTGGAATCGAGATGGGATTACGGCTGCGAGGCTATACGCAGGGACTTTTCGGGTGGCTCAGAAAGGCACCCTGGGGAGATCCAGGATTTTCAGGATTAGCGCTTTCGTTAGTTATCTTTGGGTTTTTGGGAGGAATCACTGGAGTGACGATTGGAACGGAACAAATCAATATTATAGCGCATAATACCATGCGCCTTCCGGGGCATTTTCATGCCACCGTCGCGGGGGGTACGGCACTGTCTTTTATGGCGACGACGTACTATGTTCTCCCTCTGATATTTCAAAAGCGAGTAGCGTTTTGGAAGCTCGCAAAACTTCAGCCTTATATTTTTGGCATTGGGATTACGATCATGGCGATGTCGATGATCTATATGGGCATATTTGGAGTTCCTCGCCGACTTTGGGATACGACTTTCTCCAACGCTCCCTTTTCCGTGGAGTTTCATCCGGTCGTCTGGGTCGTTCAAACGATATTTGGAATCGGGGGTCTTTTGGCGGCAACCGGTGCGTTGATATTTGTTTTGATTGCGGTGGCGACGGTCTTTTTTGGTAAAAAACTTACGGAAGAGTCCATCAAAAATGGAGAGTCGGGAATTCCTCAAGGAATTCTTCGTCTTCCGCCTCAGGTTCATGAGGGCGCACATGTTCAACAACTTCACAAAACGGGGGCAAAAGGAACGGTTATTCTGGTCTTTATCTTCCTAACTTGCTTCGTTCTTTATTATTTCGTGAATTGGAAAATTCTCTCGTTCCTCTGGAAGGTTGGTTGATGGAAAAGAGTTCATCCATACCGTTTTGGTTGCTGACGATTTGGATGATGGTGACTCTGATTTGGTGGGCCTTTGCTTTTATGCCAACGCCGGAGGTTTCCCCCGAATGGTTAACGGCGGCACGTAATGCCTGTTTTGGAAGTTTAGAAAACGGTCTTCCGGATGCTTACGGTTGGATGATTCTCATTCTCGGCCCGGCATCGTTTCTGGTAGGTCTTTTGGTCACCTGGTGGGACGAATTCCGCCAGGCCATCTCGAAATTAACCACCTGGAATCCGCGAAGCCTTTTATTTCTTTTGGTTTGTCTCAATTTGTTTGGGATTGAAGGCGTTTGGGTCGCCAAAAAAATTATCTCCGCACGCCAATTAAGTTCGATGGATTTTAGATCTGAAATCTTAACGGATTTGCCGATGGATTATCCGTATTCGAAAATTCCCTACACGTCTTTTGAACTTGTCGATCATGTGGGCAGATCCGTTCGTATGGACGATATTCTTAAAGACAATACGGTTATTTTGAGTTTCGCCTACGCGCATTGTCAGTCCGTTTGTCCCGCCTTGGTTGAACAACTTAAAGGCGCCATCCATTCGCTAAATCCAGGAAGGGTAAGACTCCTTCTTATTACACTCGATCCGAGAAGGGATACTCCTAGCTCCTTGCCTGGTTTAGCGAGTCGGTGGAATCTTCCTCCGAATGCTCATCTTCTTTCTGGATCGGTTCCGGTCGTCGAGAGCGTACTTCGTTCCTTCAACGTTCCATTTTCTCGAGACTCGTCTTCCGGGGAAATCGATCATCCGGCGCTCATCTATGTTTTTGGAGAGGATCTAGCGAAGGCTTACACATTCAATAATGCTCCTTCAAAGTGGATTGTCCAAGCAGTGGAAAGGTTGGCGCTAGCTCAAACTTACGGACGGAATTGAAAATGATTCGCTCAAAATCGACATGGGGGCCCTATGAAATCCTTCGTCGATTTGTGGAACGAGTCTTTACGTTTTTAGATCGAATTTTCAACCGAATTTTTGGTTCTGAATTCAATCCCCTTTATCGATCCGGAACAATCGCGGTGGTTTTGCTTTGTGTCGTCACCGCAACGGGAATCGTTCTCGTATTTTATTATCGACTTTCAGCGCCCTATGAATCCATTGAGTCCATTCAGTCGCAAATTTATTTTGGCCGTTGGGTCAGAGCTTTGCATCGTTATGCATCCGATGCGGCCGTGGTGGCCATCGTTCTTCATTTGTTTCGAATGTTTGCGCAGAGGAAATCCTGGGGTCCCCGGCTCTTTGCATGGATGGTTGGGGTTATTCTTTTCGGGTTCCTGTTTGTTTCCGCGTGGACGGGGTTCATTATGGTG
>CAZSZT010000263.1:0-3546 GCA_964611175.1 uncultured Bacteriovoracaceae bacterium | reverse complement strand
AACCGCTTTTTTCTTTAAATAGAATGGATATAAAATTCCTCCACTTCCACAACCAACTTCCATAACGGATTTTATTTTACCGAACAGGCCAGCCCTCAAAACCAGATCTACAAAGGTATGCCCTCTCTCTAGCTGCTCTTTAAAATATCTTTCGACATTATCTGCGCCGCCATCATGAATATCGCGATAATCATTTTTATAATAAAGTTCGTTCGATCGAGAATCAAATCGATCCGCTGATCTAATAAGCCCGCATTTTTTACAAAAGATGACGTCTAAAGGAATTCCATGCATATCCATCTTGGAAATGAGCTCGTCTTTAGACAAATCTTTATTCCCACATAAACAGTCATTCTTAATTCTCAAATATTCAGAAGTCCCTATCTTGTTTTTTAAGCGTAAAATGGCCTCCTTTTGTATTTTATTTGCATTCCAATCCCATAATTGTTCGGGGCTTTCGAAAAGAGGATAACGAATGCCAACCCGTTGCTTTGCTGAAGGAATCGCACTCGCAATTAAGGACCTTAACAAACTCATCGCCTTCCTGTTCCTATATCAGAAATGATTATCTCTATACAACAAACGTCGAATACTGCTATTTGAACAAGGATATGAAGATCGAATCGCCCCTCACTTTATTTGAAATTCTTCGACTATTTTGGAGAAAACGCCGCATTATTCTTGTTTGTTTAAGCCTCTCCTATATTCTCGCTTCTGCTTACCTTTTATTTTCTGAAAAGCAGTATATGACCACCATGGTCATTAGCCCCGTTCAAGACGACTCTAGTGCCCAAATCGGGAACCTGATACGTATCATCTCGGGAAATGATAACCCCAGTCCAACTCAATCAGATGAATTTTTAGAGTGGATTTATTTTTTGAAATCTCCGCTTGTAGGAAACAGCCTTATTCAGGATGAGCGAATTGCAAAAACAATTTTTAGAGGAGAATGGGACTTAGAAAGGAAGCAGTGGGCTCCGCCCGGCGGGCTGCGATCTACTATTAGACGATTACTATATAGAATTTTTGGATACCCTACATATATTGCTCCAACGGGATATCGATTGTCTCAATATCTTACGAAAGCACTCGAAGTTCAATCGATGAAGGGGTCTCGATTAACATCGATCAGTATCTACAATAATGATCGAGAATTTTCGGTCTACTTATTAAGCCGAGCTTATTTTTATGCAGATAGCTTTTTGAGAAAGAACAAAATTGAAAAGACGCATCAAACACTCTTACACCTCGGCAAGCGGATTGAATCTGTCGAAAATTTAACTCATAAAAAGTCTCTCACAGAACTTCTCATGTATTATGAACAGCAGCTGATGCTGCTTGAAACAGATCAACCATTCGCTGCAAGACAGTTAGGAGAAATATTTTCAAGCGACACCCCCACAACGCCGAGCTTAAGAAATACACTTATTGTAGCAACCGCCTTAGGATTACTCCTCGGGGGCATTTTAGTCCTTTTCCTAAATTATAGGAAAAGAAGATAAAGATGTGAAAAGCTTATTTAAGAATCGGGGTCTTAAAAAATACAGCGTTAATACGTCTTGGGTGCTTATCGAAAAAGGTATCCGAATCCTTGCTTCTATCATTGGAAATGCTCTTGTCGCCAGGTATTTAGGTGCCGAAAAATTTGGAATTCTTGCCTATGCGCTGAGCCTACTGAGTCTTCTCCTTTCCCTCGTCACTTTGAGTATGGACGAGCCAACGATCACGGCATTGCTAGGAAAGAAGATAAACTCCAAAAAAATCCTGGGCTCTGTTTTTTTTCTGAGATTAGTAGGTGCCCTTGCGGGATGCCTTATCGTTTGGACATGGTATTATTTTTCTGGAGAAGGCCAAGACTCGAAAAGTGTTATTCAAATCATTTCTCTGTCTCTCTTCTTTCAATCTTTTGGAACCATCGATCTTTATTTTCAATCTCAAGTTGCATCTCGCCATGTCTTTTTACCGACCCTTGTCCAACAATGGCTGTCCATCAGTATAAAAATTATTCTTATCGCTTTAGGCGCAAGCTTAAACTGGTTTGCTTGGGTTTACGTTTTTGACGGCTTCATGCTAGCCGTGGGGCTAATTTTTATTTTTCATCGAAAAGGTAATAATATTTTTGAATGGGGTTTTAATTTTAGTTTTATCAAAGATCTTTTACTCAATTTTTGGCCCTTAGCTATCGCGGGAATGGCAACTTCCATCTATATGCGAATCGATCAGATTATGATTAAGGAACTTCTCAATATGGAAAGTGTGGGTCTTTACGCAACGACCCTAAACCTTACTGAAGTTTGGTATATTTTGCCGATGGTTGTTTGCCAATCGCTCTTTCCAGCCATCGTGAATGCCAAAGAACAAAATTCTATTTTGTATTATAGAAGGCTTCAGACTCTTATGGATGGCCTAGCTGGATTGGCGGTTCTCATTTGTATCTTGTTTACTTTCTTTGGTTCAGACCTGGTCTATCTCATTTATGGTAAAGATTATATGGAGGCCGTAAGTGCACTTCAAATTATCATTTGGAGCACGGTTTTTGTGTTTCTCGGTAATGTCACGAGCAGATGGTTTGTTATTGAAAACATTGCTTCTAAAAGTCTTGTGAGAATCTTAATAGGAATCGCCGTTAAAACTATTTTAAATTTACTTCTCATTCCTATTTTAAATATCAATGGTGCTGCCATTTCGACGCTTACCGCTCATATCACAGCTTCTTTATTTTATGACCTTTTTGACAAAGATTGCCGGCATATGTTTTCAATGAAATTGAAAGCGTTGAGTCTTTATGGATTTATTAAAATCATTCGCAATCCTGCAAAGGAGTTGTCATGAACAATCAAATTTTGAAATATCTCTCGATTGCTCTCTTGTTGGGTGTTTCGGGAATTTTCTTTACGTTAGTTTGGCATGCGGTTACCGATTTTGTTGTTTTTCGCCCGGCACTTTGGAGAGACGAGGCGATTACATACGACGGTATCAGGCCCATTCTTCACCCAGAATCCTTTATGTCCTTTATGAAGGCCGTCTTGGACGGTAATGATCACCGCTATGGAAGAATCCTCTTTAACATTTCGGCGGCATTATCATTTATTCCAGAACGAATCTGGGGAATCCCGGGTCAAATCGTCACAACGAGGTTAACACAAGCTGTCTTTCTTTTTGGATCTTATTTAGTCTTGGTCTTTTCGTTTCTGAGGAACTGGCCATTACGTGTCGTCGGCGTCCTTCTTTTTTTATGCGTGCCAACAACATTTTATTTTTCATATATGCCGAAACCTGAACCCATTCAGATTTTTTTTCTCGCACTCTTCTTGGTGGCTCATTTTAGGAGAAATTATCGGTTCGGATGGCATTGGATTTTATTAGGCCTTTCTCAGGGAGCAAAGGTTTCAACATTTCCCCTCGTGCTTGCGTTTATAGGTGTCTCGTTTTGGCTTCATCGCCAAAAATATGGGAAAATAGAATTCCCACGGCCAAAAGACCCTCGATTAATCGCCATTTTAGGCTTTGCAATCGGATTGATCTTAGCCGTGCCTGTGATCATTC
>CAZSZT010000262.1:0-3549 GCA_964611175.1 uncultured Bacteriovoracaceae bacterium | reverse complement strand
CGAACTAACTAAACTAAGACTTTAATTTTAAGAAAAGGAGACTTTATTATCTACTATCATTTCTTAATAATGCAAAGTTTTCCGAAAATCCCTTACGACACCTTGCGACACGACGCGGCGGAGCTTAGTACTCAAAAACCCATTTTAACGCTTATAGCGGCCCTTCTCCTTGAACTGACTCCGTCCCCCAGATAACTTGGGGACGGAGTCAGTTCAAGGGCGAGGTTTTTTGGGGAACATAAATTGTGGAGAATTTGGACATTGGCACCTAGAATAATGTCTTAGGTTGGAAAGAATTCTTAGGTTTAATTGAGTATTTTCGGGGGGATACATCGTGAAATCTTCAAATTGTTTTTCATTCATTACGGTTTTGTTAATCGGCCTGTCGCTGTCTTCGGATGTCTACGCAGGGCTGCGGTTTCCAAATGTTCGAGCGCATCTTCGAAACCAAGCGGGTCTTTTAAGAAATGGTCTATTTCCAACCGATCAAGGATTTCACGGCACGAGTATGAATCGTTTTTTGCGAGTTATTAGTACTGAACGCATCCCTCCGGCCCCATTTGATATGGATATGACCTTTCATTTCGGTCGCAGGACGGCTGAGGATTTTTCCGCAGCACTTGATATGGCAATGATACAAGCCCGTTCGGTCGCCCAGCGAGACAAATTCTTTCAGATTTTGACTGGCCGTCCTTATTTAAATTACGGAGAAGATCTGGCATTTACCGCCGATGATCTTATGGCGGGCTATAAAACTATTCTTCTCCAGGGCACCGGTCGCGGCGAACCAACCAAAAAGCTCCTCCGTGAATTGAATCAAAGTATAAGGGAGCTCAAGAGATACTTTCCGAACCAAAGATGGTCAAAGGGTGACATTCGAGGAGCCGCTTTGGCTGCCAACAATGCAGAAGGTCTTGTTTTTGGTATTAATTCCAAGGTGACAACCCAAGGTAGCGTTAGTCGGGGGATAAATGTCGGGGGGGCCTATGTTTACAAGGGGCTGAGTCCGGCGACCATGTATCCGACAACAGGCCCTCACTATACGAGTATCACCAGCGTCTATGCCGCGAATGATGTGGAATTGCTCCGCATCCAAGAAATCCTTGGAATACGCGGCACGGGATTTAAGGACTACTAATCATTCATTTGACCGTACTACTCCCACTCAATGGTTGCGGGGGGCTTCGACGAAATATCAAAGACAACTCGATTGATCCCTTTGACTTCATTGATAATACGCGACGAAATTTTTTCGAGAACTTCTGTGGGCAGCGGCGCAATATGAGCCGTCATCCCGTCTTCGGAATGAACGCAGCGAACGGCGATGAGATCTTCGTAAGTTCTTTGATCGCCCATCACGCCGACCGATTGAATCGGTAAATAAACACAAAAGCTTTGCCAAAGCTTTTCATACCACTGAAATTCCCGAAGAACCTCCTGAAGACGTTCGTCGGCCTCACGAAGGACAGCCAATCTTTCGGGACGCACATCTCCCATCACACGAATAGCCAATCCAGGTCCGGGAAACGGATGCCTCCAAACAAATTCATGGGGTAAGCCTAAGAATTCCCCAAGCCGGCGCACCTCATCTTTAAAAAGATCCCGAACGGGCTCAACAAGCTCAAAAGGCAATCGCTCCGGAAGCCCCCCCACATTATGATGGCTCTTAATTTTTGCGGAAGGACCTCCATGAAAGCTCACACTTTCAATCACATCGGGGTAAAGAGTCCCTTGGGCTAGATATCGAATGTCGGATCTCTTTTTGGCCTCTCTCTCGAAAACATCGATGAAGGTATGGCCAATCATTTTTCGCTTCTCTTCTGGGTCCGTGATCCCTTGAAGAGCTTTCAAAAATTCATCACTGGAGTCGATCACATCGATTCTAAAATGAAATTTTTGCGCAAAAAGATCTTGAAGGCTCTGCAGTTCATTCTTCCGAAGTAAGCCGGTATCCACGCATAAACAATCCACTTGCCCTGGAAAAATTCGATTGAGAATCACGGCAACAACCGAGGAGTCCACCCCCCCGCTCAACGCACACAAAATTCGACCTTCTTTAACTTGTTTACGTAATTTTTGAGACATCTCGTCCAAAATATGTTCAGGCTTCCAATCGAACTGAAATCCACAGGCTGCTAAAAAACGGCTGAGAATATCCATCCCCCGTGGCGTATGGTGAACTTCCGGATGAAATTGCAAACCAAATAAGGGTCGTTGCTTATCTTCCATGGCAGCCAAAATGCCACTGGTCGATCGCGCGCACTCCACAAAAGAATCCGGCATCTGTGAAACATGATCTCCGTGGCTCATGAGAACACTTTGCTTCGATCTCTCTGAAAATAACTTTCCACCTGAAACCTGAATGAACTCCACGCCGTACTCGCGCCCCATCCCTCGCTCCACTTTTCCACCAAGATTTCGAGCCATCCATTGCATTCCGTAACAAATTCCTAAAACAGGGATTTGAATGTCCGATAAATCAAACGTCAACGTCGGCGAATCTTTATCAAAGACACTCGCCGGCCCTCCTGAGAGAATGAGTCCTTTAGGATTCATCACCTTCAATTCTTCTAAGCGAAGATTCGGCGAACGGACTTCGGATCTGACTCCGAGCTCACGAAGTTTTCTAGCAATAAGTTGAGTATACTGACCCCCAAAATCAATGATGGCACAAACTTCAGAACTCATAATTCCCTTTTAAGACAGCTGATAATTAGGCGCTTCTTTTGTAATAATCACATCGTGCACATGCGATTCTTTAAGGCCTGCCGACGTAATTTTTAAAAATTTTGCTTTCTTTTGCAGATCCGAAATACTTTGAGCACCACAATACCCCATTCCTGCCCTAATCCCGCCCGTAAGCTGATAAATCACGGCGGAGGCCGAGCCTCGATGAGGAACTCGCCCAACAATTCCCTCGGGAACGAGTTTTCCAATATCGTCTCTTTCTTTATCATCTTGAAAATACCGATCGCGCGAACCTTCTCGCATGGCTTCCATACTTCCCATTCCCCGATGCTCCTTATAGGAGCGGCCTTGAAATAAAATAATTTCTCCCGGGCTTTCATCCGTTCCCGCCAAAAGCGATCCGATCATCACGGAATCCGCGCCTGCCCCCAAGGCTTTCACCACATCTCCCGAGTATTTCACGCCTCCGTCGGCAATGATCGGAATCCCGGCTTTCTTGGCGACACTAGAACATTCTAAAATCGCTGAAAATTGAGGAACACCAACTCCTGAAACCACCCGAGTCGTGCAAATACTTCCTGGGCCAATCCCCACCTTGATTCCATCGGCGCCGGCATCGATCAGCGCCGTCGTTCCGTCAGCGGTTCCGACATTTCCTGCCACTACCGGGACTTTCGAATACTGTTTTTTGATTCTCTTCAAGGTGTCGAGAACGCGTTTGGAATGTCCGTGCGCGGTATCCAAAAATAAAAGGTCCACCCCCGCTTCCACTAATTTTTCAAGACGTTCTTCCGTATCCACCCCGGTTCCGATAGCCGCACCGACTCGAAGGCTCCCGCGTTGATCCTTCGTGGCCTCTGG
>CAZSZT010000261.1:0-3563 GCA_964611175.1 uncultured Bacteriovoracaceae bacterium | reverse complement strand
AACAATGAAGAGTCTTTTGTTGGAGCGTAAAGCTCGTGTGGGAGTGATCGGATTGGGATATGTCGGGCTTCCACTTTCGATGGCCTTTTCGACGAGCGGCTATTCGGTGTATGGATTTGATAATAATTCAAAGAAAGTTCAGACACTAACCGAAGGCATTTCTTATATTCAGGATGTGACCACGGAGGCCGTCGCCACCCATGTTAAAAACAACAAATTTCATGCCTTTTCAGAATTTTCGAAATTAAAAGACTGCGACGTGATCGTCGTTTGCGTACCAACGCCACTGAGCAAATCCAAAGATCCCGACATGACGTATATTATTGAAGCCTTGAAGCAAATTAAGGCGAATTTCAGAAACGGGCAGCTTGTCATTTTAGAAAGCACGACCTATCCGGGTACGACCCGAGAGGTTTTACTTCCGCAGCTTGAGGATTCGAGCGGACCCAATTCGGATGGAAGGGCATTCATTTGCGGCACGGACTTCTTTCTTGCCTTCTCACCCGAACGAGTGGATCCGGGCAATCCGGTTTATCATGTCAAAAACACTCCCAAAGTAGTCGGCGGGGTTACCGAAGCTTGTGGTGAATTGGCATCTATCTTTTATTCTCAAGTGATGGAAAAAGTCATTCAAGTGAGCTCGCCCGAAAGTGCCGAGATGGTCAAACTTCTCGAAAATACTTTTCGTTCCGTCAATATTGGCCTCGTCAATGAAGTCGCGATCATGTGTGAAAAATTAAATATCGATTGTTGGGAAGTGATTGAAGCCGCTAGCACAAAGCCTTTTGGTTATATGCCGTTTTATCCAGGTCCTGGTCTCGGAGGACACTGTATTCCGATCGATCCCAGTTATTTAAGTTGGAAATTGCGTTCTTTGAATTACACCGCTCGTTTCATCGAACTTGCGAATACGATCAACTCATCCATGCCCGAATTCTGCGTAGGAAAAATTGCCGACGCACTAAACAACGATTCCAAGGCCGTCAAAGGATCTAAAATTCTAGTGATGGGTGTCGCCTATAAAAAAGATATCGACGATCTTCGAGAATCCCCTGCTCTCGATATGATTCACTTGTTGAAAAAACGAGGCGCCCTTGTCGATTATCATGATCCGTATATTCCCGAAGTTTATTGGGATGGGCTTGAAATGAAATCCGTTCCTTGGAGTTCGAATATAGGACAAAACTATGATTTAGTGGTGATTACGACGGATCATTCGTCTGTCGATTATGAAACATTGCTGCAAAGCTCCCGTCGAATTGTCGACACTCGAAATTCTCTTAAGAAATTCTCGGACGATCGAATTACGAAGCTCTAGAGTTTTTGTTCATTCGACGCCTCGCCCCAAGACCGCAATCGTTGAACTTTGCGTTAAAATGTTGTCGTGGGGGACATTCAACTCTTTCGAGTCGATCAGTGGGACGATCTCGTTGCCGCGCTTAACCGCTCCTTTCAAACGGACTATGGCTTCGTTTTACTCTTAGAAGATCGTCTTCCACAAAAACAGGCCGCGCTCATTCAAACCCATAATGAAATAATTTGCTTTGCCACAGGCGAAAACTGGTCCGGAAAATGGCCCCCCTATATTCGAGGCTATGTAGCAAACCCCTTCAACAAAGAGGAACTCCTTTGGACGCTCGATCAAGCCAAAAAAATGATCGAACTGAATCACGAAAACGCGCAACTGCGATTTCGAATGCAATTGGAGAAAGATAAACTCCAAGACATTTTATCCTCCGCCCTCGAACTTTCCGAAGAACGAGACACCGGTAAACTTTGCGAGAGGATTTTAGATACGATAAGGCGTCTTACAAACGCGGAAGGGGCCACCCTTTATCTGGCAAATCCCGAACGCCAAACGCTGCGCTTTTTTCATTTTCAAAATGAAAAAGTTCCCGTGGGGCCAGTCGGCAATATCACCCTGGCGATTGACGAAACGTCGATGGCGGGAGCGTGTGCGTATCGAAAGCAGATTATTCAAATCAAAGATGTGTATAAAATCCCAAAAACGGAAACCTTTGGTTTCAATCAAAGCTTCGACAAAAAATATCATTACCGGACTAAGTCTGCCATATGCATCCCCTTGCTTAAAACATCGGGGGACCTGGTGGGGGTCATCCAACTCCTTAATTCTAAAAATTCCGATACATTTAGTTCTGCCGATCTCGAACTTGGGAAAGCTCTTTCGGCCCATATTGCCGTCGCGTTGGAAACGGCCCTCCTTTACGAAGATATTGAAAATCTTTTTGAAGGTTTCATTAAAGCATCCGTCACGGCGATTGAATCTCGGGATCCCACAACGTCTGGGCACAGTGAGAGGGTAGCCAAATTAACGTTGAATCTGGCCAAAGTGGTTTCGGAATCGGAACAAAAACCATTCCGAGATATCGAGTTCGATGAAATCAAATTTAAAGAGCTTCGTTATGCCGCTCTTCTTCATGATTTTGGAAAAATTGGAGTTCCGGAATCCGTTCTTCTAAAAGAAAAGAAATTTCATCCATGGGAAATGAAAGAAATTCTCATGCGGATTCGGATGATCAAAATTGCGAATCCCAAACGCGCCAAAGAGCTCGATGAAATTGAAAAGCATATTTTGGAGGCGAATGAACCTCGAGTCACCTTTGAAAATATACGAGAAGACTTGGAAAAAATCGTAGCCCAGACCTTTCAAGTCGACGGAGAAGAAGTGAGTATTCTGAAGCCAACGGAATGGGAAACTCTTAAGATTTCCAAGGGCAGTCTGACACCAGAAGATCGAAAGCAAATTGAGTCTCATGTCGTTCATACATTCAAGTTTTTGTCTCAAATCCCTTGGACAAGGCCTTTAAAGCGAGTTCCAGAAATTGCAAAATCTCATCATGAAAAACTGAACGGGGCAGGCTATCCCTTTGGTCTTAAGGGCCCAGATATTCCGTTTGAAAGTCAAATCATGGCTGTTACCGATATCTACGATGCTCTCACTGCCAATGACCGCCCTTACAAAAAGGCTGTGCCCATTGAAAAAGCCGTGGAGATCCTTCGTGATGATGTAAAACGCGGCGGTTTAAATAAGGATCTGGTCGAAATCTTTATCGAAACCAAAGCTTATCTTCTATAGAATGCGTTCGTGAGAAAGTCCGTTCTCATTACGGGGTGCTCGTCTGGTTTTGGCCGTGAACTTGTTTCTCTTTATTTGCAAGACGGTTGGACTGTGATAGCGAGCCTCAGGAATTTGGAACGCCGAAGGTCTGATTTCGACTCTGAACGCCAAAATTACCCCCATCAACTTCATCTCCTTGAACTTGATGTCACGAGTGCATCCGATCGACAGAAGACGTATGAATTTATTCAGAGACAATTGAATGGAAAATTAGATTGTCTCATTAATAATGCTGGCTACGGCGTTTTTGGAAGTCTCGAAGATGTAAGTGAAAATCAAATTCGAAATCAATTCGAGACCAACTTTTTTGGACTGGTTTTTTTGACACGAAAACTCCTCCCATTTTTAAGAAATTCTAAAGGCCTGGTGATTAATATTTCTTCAACGCTCGGCTATATCGGAATGCCGCTGACGTCTCTTTACT
>CAZSZT010000260.1:0-3597 GCA_964611175.1 uncultured Bacteriovoracaceae bacterium | reverse complement strand
ACAACGATTCAGAATCGCGATATTCCAATTATATTGTGAACGGGCTTAAAGTGATATCCAAGATCTTAAGCCGAAATCCCTTGCCTTCGGCATAACACCTCGCGTTAAGATTGGATTGCCGATCAATCGGAGAGGGGGAAAACAATGAATTTTAGTCATTTTAATAAAATTATTTTTGCTTCTATTTTTTTGTGCGGATGGGTGTTTTCGGCCTTCGATACTCTGGCAGGGCCGCGCCCTCGGAAAAACGGCATTTATGCTGGTGAAAGGCAACAGGCTCGTATCATTCGGCGCGTGTATCACTATCAAATGAAACGTCATCCAGGCGTAAAATGGAGAATTCAAGACGTAGCCTTGGATTTTAATCGGGATGTTTTACGTGACTCGCGATCGACGATCTATAATCAGGGAGATTATTTGGTTTCTCTCATTCAGAGTTTTGGATTCGGAGATTTTTATGTCGTGAAAGCTTTAGCAAAGATTGAGCGACTCAAGGGAACAAGCTACGCCCGAGAAGAAACAAAACTTCTCATCGATCATCTTTGTGAGCTTCATGGGCTTTCACCGCTTTCTTTTGAAATTTCAGATAAAGATGTCGATCAGATTTTGCAGTTGAGTCGGCGAAATGAATTTGTTTTGCCTGAAGCCAATGCAGATATGGAATTTATACGTCTGACGGCAAGAGAAGATGTTGTCGATCATTTGATACTTCGCCTGGATACTTTACTTTACGAAAATGGACTGAGTTGGGCGGATGTTGGTGTCGCGTCGGAGTCCGACATCATTGATTTACTAAGGGATGGTTATGCCTCGAAGGCCGTTTTGGAGTTGAAAGAGATTGAAAGTGTTTTTGAAGATATTATCAAGACTTCTCCGGTAACACTTGATGAGAGTTTTATTAGAAACGATCTCTCCGATTTTTTGAAGCAGAATGTGGCGGCTGAGAATCTTCGAGTGTTTGTGAATGAGAGAGCGAAGGCATTTCTCTATTGGAGAGGTCTTTCTCAAAAGCCGGATGAGTTTTTTATGGTGGAGGTAAGTGACGAAGAGGTCGTCTTCAAGAGGAATGTGAACACCAAAAAGGGGAATCGAAGGAAGTAGTGACCGTATCATTGTGAACTTAAATGACAGCGGGGAAGTGGCGCTTGTCTCCACCCGGCATTTGAGGCAATCCGAGCGGCGAGGCTTTCATTGGCTGGTTCCGCAGTGTAGGAGTAATAGCGCTTCGGATCGAAAACAACTTCTGGAAAGTAGTCTTCAATAAGAACTTCGTTGATTAACAAATTATTTTGGTTGGTAGCTTTGACATACCCTGGGGGGTCGTTGGTCGGTAGGTGGTTCACAATACCATCGATGCTTTCACCACTTTCAAAAATATTCGATTCAGCGAAAAGTTGAGCATCCGTATTAGAACTCATTCCGTAGTAATCCCATTCCCGAAGGTAATTATTATAAGCGTGAACCATCGCACCTTGTGCTGCCTTCGGACTTCTTTGAACGGGTTGATCGAAGAAATTTTGGTGAATAGTCACTCTTACGTCGCCGGTTTCTCTCGCACTGTCGGCGAGGGGACCTACGATGAGAATGGATTTTGTTCGTTCATCGTTTGAGAAAAAGTCCTGGGGGGCAAAGTAGTTATTCGAAATTGTTATGAAGTCGCTTAGCCGACCGGCACCGTTGATTGAAATATCAATAACTTCATCGGGGTAAGGCTGAAAGGAGTTGTGATCAATCCACATTTGCCGGACACCTTTCGCACTAATGGCGTCGGGATCCCCGGTTCCAATATATTCACCCCCTAGAAAAATGAGATTGTGAATGATTATATTCTCAGTGAATTGATTGAGGTTTTTGAAATTAGGCGAGAGAGCTTGTCCGAAGATTTCGATGCGTTGGCCCCGACCGTCGATGGTTTTGTTAGATTGAAAACGCATGGATGTGGAGGCTCGTGAGGGCTGAATATCAATTCTTCCGGAAACCGCAAAAAGAATCCAAAGAGCTTCTTCTTGAATGAGAGCGTGACGAAGGGTTCCGGGTTGGGGATCTTCGGGTTGATCTTCAAGGCTCGTGACCACGTAAATTTTTCCGTCGATGCCTCCTGTGGTTTCTCTGCCAAAGCCATCGACATCGTCTAAAAGGCTCTTACAGGATTCGCAGCGTGACGCGGGGGTGCCATGACAGGTGGTTATCTCGAAGGACTCCACGATGCTTAGGCCCGAAATGTTTGAACTCGTCTGCTCAGTTCTGGATTCCGAGCCCCCCCCCGAACATCCGACTAAGAAAACAAATACGCCCGTAAAGGCAACCCACCACATTGACTCCGTCACCGTGTGATCTCCTCAGCCTTCTTTCTTGCATTTTGCGTGCCCTCCAGAAGGTGACGGAGTCATTTGTAAGTTGTTGAGATTACCTGGGTTTTTGATGAAAAGCCGGCGGGGTGGGGAGAGCTACGAAAAATTTTTCGTTTTGAGCGCAAGTCTGTTAAGTAGATCGATTAACGAAAGGGTAATGGGTTTATGAAAAGATATGGGTTTTCTTTATTTGGGTTTTGTTTTCCGGCGCTTTTAAATGCTTCACAAGCTCAATACGCGATTATGGATTTAAGTCGGCAATTCGACGAACTGAGGCTCTGTAGTCATGGGATGACGATTAACGATTCCCAAAGCGTTGGTGGGGTCAGGAAATTATTTCCTGTTCGTAGCGACCCCGCCGTTGTCGGAAAGAAAGGGGCGGTTATTTTAAAAAAGCCAATAATGGGACCGGCTTTTGTGAATGATATTTCGAACTTTAATGAAATAGTTGGGAGCTACTTCATTAACGATGAGTCTCTGCCTTTGAGATGGGAAGGTAGGAATTGGATCGAATTGCCAACTCTTGCCTACAGACGTGGAGATGCCATGGCAATCAATTCAAAATCGTGGATCGCAGGCTGGTCTAAGGAAGCATCGAATCTCGCAAAGGCTGTCTATTGGGTCAACGACGAATTGAGAGTTCTCCCTTCGCTCGTGGAAAACGAGAGCGCTTATGCTTTGGACATTAACGATCGGGACGTTATTGCGGGACAGGCATATAAAAATAATAAGCCGCATGCAGTGATTTGGAATCAAAGCGGTATTCAGAGACTTCAAGAGCCGGATGCGGAAAATTCATTTAGTAAAGCCTCGGATCTGAATGAATGGAATGAAGTTGTTGGATGGGTGCAAACTCCTGGTCTTGCGGGCCCGATGAAAGCCGTTAAATGGGGTGAGAATCGAAGAAGTGAGATCGATTTACATTCTTTATCCGATTTCGATTACAGCTGGGCCAACGCGATTAACAATGAAGGAAGTGTCGTAGGCGGCGGTGGTAAAGGCTTAGACGCGTTTGCATTTATTTATCGGGATCAAACTCTCTATCGTGCGGATGACTTACTTCCGCCGTATTCGGGATGGCATCTCTATACGGGGAACGATATTAACAATTTTGGGGATTTTGTAGGAAGCGGCTATCGTTTCGGGCACTCAACACAACACGCTTATTTGATGATTCCTGTTGAATGGGAATTTGAAATCAGCGGTCCTAGCGACTGGAGAGCGGGGGAATTTAATGAGGTTGTTG
>CAZSZT010000259.1:0-3605 GCA_964611175.1 uncultured Bacteriovoracaceae bacterium | reverse complement strand
AATACATCCTAGAATTTCAAAAAGTTCGTATCGTGAAGGTTCATGAAACAGGACATCCCAGGTCCACGCTCTTGGGATGTCTCGATCCAAAGAGGACAACCATTTTTTAAGGGGGATATCTCGGTCCGGAGATCCTGTTTGAGTGACGAGTTGAATAGGATTCCAATGCGATCGAAGCCATGACCATAAAGAAGAAGAAGGGAGATTTCGAGGTGGGATAAGAAGATAATTATTCTCTGCAGAAATCCACTCCTCGAGAAAAAATCGTTGAAAAAGTGGATTTCCCTTTTCTCTTCCTTCAAAAGCTTTTGAAAGAAGGAGGCAAAGACTTTGATAACCCTTTAAATTTTTAGCCAGTAGAATAAGAGGAGAGCCTTCCAGTTGGATTTCGGCTCCAAGGATGAGGGGAAAATTTAATTCCTGAGCTTTTTCATAAGCACGAACCATTCCATAAAAGCCATGATAATCCGTCAGAGCGAGGGCTCGATAGCCAAGCTGATGGGCTTTCTCTACCAGTTCTTCGGGATGAGAAGCTCCTGTTAAGAAAGAAAAGCAAGATTTCGTGCAGAGTTCTGCATAAGCTTTCATTCGACAATTCCTTGCTTAAACCATTTGCCGGTTTCGTCCTTGAAAATCCAAATCCAATGATGAGTGGAGCGGGCAATAAAATAATCTCGTTGATGGCGGATTCCTTTTTCATCCAACCATGTCAGGCGCTCATTAAAATGTTTTCGTTCGATCGCTTGCTCGTGAGGCGAAAGTGCCTCTGGAAGATGTTGAATGAGGGGGCGAAAGAGATCCGTTTCTGGGTTACTTTCTTGGAGCTTTAGTTTTTGAAAGGGAGAGCCTCGCTTCCAAGATTGCTCTGGGATATGCGAAGGGCAAGATTCGGGTTGAAAAACGGAAAAATCTTGATCGAGAAGGCGCTGACAAAGATGATTCCAAGATAATGTTTTAGCCCGTTTTTCAAAGAGAGAAAGTTGAAGGTTTTGAAGAGGGGGAGTTCCTCTCATTATTAAATGAAGATGAGTGACCGCAGAGGGAAGTTGGAGAGAATGAAGACGCTCCCCCAGGATTTTTAAAAACCAGCGTTGGTGAGCCGATAAAAGATAGGGGTGGGTAAAGCTTAATTCAATCAGTCGATCTTCTGAAAATTCGTAAAGAACCAACTGCAGATGAAGTTCTGAAACAAGAAAAGAAGGATGCGAAGAGGCTAGCTCCTGAAGACCTCGTTGAAGGCTTTTCAAAATAAGACCCGCTTCGTGGCAAGGGATTTCAAATTCATCCTTCCAGGTTAAAGGCGGATTTTCTTGATAAGGTTGCCAAGGCCAAGGGGTGGATTCTGGATCCAGGATTCCTCTGAAAAAATCAGCCCAAGCTTTTCCAAAACGTTTTTGAATATCAGAAGTGGAAAGACGAGAAAGGTTTCCCATCCGATGAAGTCCCAGTCTTCGAAGAATATGAAAGATATCATCAATATTTTTAGGAGAAATTTTGTTTTTAAAATGTTGGTGAAAATCTAAAGCAAATAATTTCAAATGTGAAATCGGAGAAAAGGTGTGCAGGCGATAAACTTTAAAAAGTGCCCGCCAAACATTTGGGCCTAGGATGCCTTGCTGCTGAAGTTTCGGATTGTTTTTCCAAAAATCGTGAAGAGAGCTAAGGTCATAAATCCAAAACTGCGCAAACCGCATACAGGAAGGAGAGAGATTTTGAGGGGTTTCAGAAATAAGAATCATACGATAAAGACTCTGGGGTTGAAAAAAATTGAGGTTGTGAGGGAGCTCCCTTGGACCAAATAAGACGATAAGAATCATGAGAAAGGTGAAGGTGTGCGCGTTTCGAACAGAACGTTCGAGGCTGTGTATCGAGAACGAGAATTCGTAAAGGAAAAAGGCGAGTAAGGTTTAACAGAAATTTTCCTTCAGCTTCATTTAAATGAAATCCATCTAAAATCCAGGCATCAAAGACTTGGGCTTCTAAAATTTCTTGGCAAAGTTTTCGAAGTTTTTTTCTTTTGGGGCACTCAATTCCTAAAAGCTGAACGCGCATATCTTTGGCCATTTTCCAGAGGAGGGGGGCATAAAGGTTCCAATGGGCGCTTATCCAGACGATATTCTGGGCGGGTTGGGCTAAAGACAGGGCCAGCCGTCGAGACCCGCAACCCGGTTTGCCAATCAGTTGAATAAACTCCACTCGTTCAAGCAGAGAAGGCTCAAAAGCAGCTTTAAGGGCGGCTAGCTTTTTCTTTTCAAACTTTGTCTTTTTTGTCTTTTTAATTTTTGCAAGAGGGCTATTATTCACTTGCTTATCCTTTCAAATTATATACCATACAAAAATATGGTAACCTCAAAACCTCTTTCAGAACAACAGGCAAAAGTTTTAAAATATCTTAAGGAACAATTTTATTCGTCAGGCTCCATGCCCACCTTGCGCGAACTGTGTAAAGCGATGGGATGGAAAGCTGTTGGTACAGCCCAATCGAGTGTTGGTACCTTGATTGAGAAGGGCTATCTTGAAAAGGACCCTCAAAAAGCGAGAGGACTCCAATTGGTGGATTCGCCCGATACTCGCGCCGTTCCTCTTTTGGGTTCAGCGCCGGCGGGAGTTCCTCTCGAATCTCTAGAATCTCACGAGAACGATATGATTATTCCCGGATTTATTCGAGGGCCTGTTTTTGCGGTGCGTGTCAAAGGAGAGAGTATGTTGGATGCCGGAAATCATGATCAGGATATCTTGATTGTTCTACAAACTGCCCATGCTCGCGAACAAGAAATCGATGACGCCATGGTTCAGGGTGAAGTCACCATTAAAAGACTGGTAAAAAAGAAAAACCAAATTTGGCTTTATCCCGAAAACTCTAAATTCAAACCCAAGCTCGTCGAAGACCCTTCGTTTCGAATTTTAGGAACCGTGATCGGATTGCATCGGTATTTTTAGTTTTCTTTGAGTTTCCGAGCTTTGCCCATGTATGGAAGGTAGAATTGAGGGAATCTTCACAAAGTTTGTTCCTAGGAAGAGTCGCTTGAATTCTTTCCATGAGTAGCGAATAGCGATGGGTGATCATTCCAAGAGTTTTTCAATTTCCGCCTCCAACTCCTCTGGTTTTGTGGTGGGTGCAAAACGTTTCAGCACAACTCCGGATCGATCGATCAAAAATTTTGTAAAATTCCATTTAATCGCTTCGGTTCCCAAAATGCCTTTCTTTTCAGATTTGAGAAATTCATAAAGGGGATGAGTATGAGGCCCATTGACTTCAATCTTAGAAAAGAGCGGAAAGGTTATGCCGTAGTTTAGATCACAAAACGATTGGATTTCACTTTCATCTCCTGGCTCCTGAGCGCCAAATTGATTGCAGGGGAAGCCTAAAACACGAAAGCCCTTCGACTGATACTTTTTGTAAAGATTTTCTAAGCCCTTATATTGAGGCGTAAAGCCGCATTGACTCGCCACATTCACAATGAGAAGGACCTGATTTTTAAATTCCCCCAAAATCGTTTCACGGCCCTGGATATCCTTTACCTTAATGTCGTAGAGGCCTTCTTCCTTCATTTGGTTGGTTTAGTCCGTTTTAAGTTTTTCAGCAAGCGAGGCAATGCGAAGCG
>CAZSZT010000258.1:0-3633 GCA_964611175.1 uncultured Bacteriovoracaceae bacterium | reverse complement strand
CATTGAAACTGAGGCCTCCGGGAACCGGGGTCCCGGTGGTCTGACAAAAGGAAGGTTCAAGACCGTCAATGTCGAACGAGACATAAACTTCTTCGGGCAGCTTCGCCAAAATCTTTTCGGTCATCGTTTGCCATGTCGTTCCCTTTGCTTTTTCTGAAAATAAATCTCGATCCAAAAAGGCTGTAATCTGCTTCGACTTTTTCGCAAAGGTTAATTCTTCATTACAAAAATCTCGAATGCCTACCTGTACAAGCGTCTTAAGTTTGGTCTTGGTAAGAACATTATAAAAAATAGAGGCATGGGAATGCTCAAAGCCTTCATACGCCTTTCGAAGATCAAAATGAGCGTCGATATGGAGAATGCCCATTTTGGGAAATTGCGTCAGAAATTCCTGAATGGCTCCAAACGAAATCGAATGATCCCCCCCGAGAACGCCGACCAATTTTCCGTCTTCCAAGAGTTCAGCGGTGCTTTTTCGAACGAAGGCATTAAGATCTTGAGAAATTTTATTGATATTCGTCGCGTGTTGCCGGCCATGGCTTCGGCGTCGTGCTTCGACGAGCTGTCTTGCCTTTTTGTTCCACCCCCGAATTCGTTGGCTTTCTTCCTCTAAATAAATTCCCGCTTTCCAAGCTTCGGGGTCTAGCGGGTGGTAAAGATCAACTTGAGTACTCGCCCTTAAAATATTTTGAGGACCTAAAGCCGCTCCGGGGCGGTAGGATGTTGTCGCATCAAATGGAACGGGTAAAAGAATAAGTTCCGCTTCCTCGTACGTATGGGGTAATCCATAAATCCCTTCATCGGGAACACTCGTACTCGGATTGAAATTTGAAATTTTACTAGCCATTCCTTAACCCGATTAAAACTAGCGCATCGTTTTTGTCGAATAAAGCATAATCCGAGATGATCTAACGGAAGGTCAGGCACAGCCTAGTGGACTAAGTGGACTTGTTCGCCAAGTGTTGGAATATGCGTTATCCAGCCGAGTTCCTGTTGAATCTTATCTCTCAGTTTTATTCGAGCTTTTTCTTCGCCATGGATAATGAAGGTAGCTTTCGGCGGCTTGGTAAATCTCTTGAGCCAACCGCAGATTTCCCCAGAATCGCTGTGGGCACACAAATCTTTCGAATAGACGACCTCGGCTCGGACGGGGGTTTGGCTATCCAGCGGAAGCGTTTTCGCCCCGTTGATCAGTTCATAACCTCGTGTTCCTTTCGGTTGGTACTCGGCAAGTAGAATCGTATTGAGAGGATCCGATGCTAAATTCTTTAAATGTCTTAGAACACGGCCATGGCCTAAGACACTATCGCCTGCCAAAATGATTTTTGGTTCCCCCGTTCGACTGAGTTGGACGGATTCCTCGAAATCCGTAATTTGCGTTGCGACAGTACATGTGTCATCAAGTTCTGCATCTTTTATTCTTGTTTCCTTTTGAAAAACTTTTCTCAAATCGTCGGCATGAAGCGGAACGGGCGTATCATGGTAAACTTTGGAGTTTCGGAGAGCCCCAGAATTCTTAAGGCGGCTAAGAAAATAAAGAAGCGTTCTAATTCTTCCAATATTAGAAGTAGGGATGAGAACACTGCCCCCACGATGAATCGTTCTGGACAAAATGGGCCAGAGAATATTTTCAGACGCCTCCTCGATGTGTTCGATATCTCCAAGTGTCGATTCCAGGATCAAGAAATCCGCTTGATTCACTCCCGAAGGATTTAACATGATCGGATCCATCGAGCGGCCAATGCTTCCTGAAAAGACGAGACGATTTTCGTTCCATTCCAAGATGGCTTGAGATACGCCAGGGAAATGCCCTGCGTAGCATAATTCCAAAATGATGGAGCGTGTGATTCTCATGGGCTTGTCCCATGGAATGGTGACCATCTGTTTCAGGCAGTTTTCTATATCGGCTTCGGAAAATACAAGCTCCTTAGGGGGCCTGGGTATGATTTTGTCTTCCTTCAGCGACTGAAGGTAATCGAGCCAATGAGTTCGACTCAGAATGAATGTGAGTTCACTACAGTAAATCTTCTTCTTGAAGCCATCCCGAACCAGAATCGGCATAAACCCACTATGATTTAAATGGGCGTTGGTTAAGACAATGGCATCGATTTCCGAAGGCGAGCTTATCGATGAAAGCAATTGATAGGAGCTAAGAGCGTCCGAGTCCGTATCGGATATTCCACAATCAATCAGTATGTTTTCATTTTCAACACGAACTAAATGCGACGAGCCCGTTGCCGTTTCGACCGCTCCGAGAAACCGAATTTGCATAATCCCCACCTAAATATCACTGGAAAAGTTCGGTTGATATTGTGCTTTAGTACAAGATGCCTTGAATCCAAGAGAATGAGCCTTTTAACGCCTTGCTCAGGGCTATCGCCGGCAGCCTTCTTTGCAGTGGCGGACCGGCTGTAGGAAGTAGCGTATTCGAATCATTTATAGCCTCCTTTCACGACTTGAATTTTCATTTTAGGAACAAAATAGATTGCCCAAACTAAAATAGATACTAAAAAAATAAGCGCTGCAGAAATCAAAGCATTTGAAAACATTTCGCTATCGAGCCCCGCCCAGACGCGAAGTCCAAGACTCCCCATGGTTAGAATGCTGACGATTCGCAATACAGGAGAACGTTGCTCGATGAGCAGGTCATATCCGCCATGGGCGAGCGTCACGCGAGCCGCGATAAAAAGACTTAAGGAAGCGAAGCCTCCAAGATAGAGAACATGAGCCCAGTGGGTGCTCGAAAATTCTGGAAAGACGGGCAAACAAACTCCTAAAACAGCAAACCAGGCGGAAAAATAAATTCCCCACGAAAGCGCCCCCGGCTCATTGGGTAGTTTATATAATTTCCATTTTGTTACCGCGATATAAAGGACCACCAGAATCTTTAAAATTTGACCGCTCCTCCATAGGCCAAAAATTTGGGAAGCATAAGCCAGCGCGAAGAGGATCACTAAGAATGTAAAAACGTCGATTTCTTTCCAATTTCGACTTTTGGACGAAGCCTGAATGAGAACCTTCGGATTCGGCGCCCAACCCAAGAGAGCGGAAATCAGTCGAGCGCCAACTCCAAGAATGAAACTCAGCATCATGCCCTCATAAAATAGAAGGCGCCCACTCGTATTTAAAACAGGATTCCACGCACGGAGGATCAAAAAAGAACACCCGAGAATCCCAAAAACAAACCCCGCGGGTAAGAATAAGAAGGAGGGGGGCAAATTCCAACGACGATTTTTAAATCGAATTCCCGCAAATATTGCTAAAAAAATAAGAAGAGCAAGAGAACATAAGTCAGCCCATAGGAAGCGCGTGAGCGAAAGACTGAAAAGCCCGATCAAAGAGATGCCAAAAGCCAGGGAGGTTTCGAGGAGGGACGAGGGGCGTGCCCCCGTGAATTTGGGGACAGCGGTCATCAGAAATCCTGTCGTGAATTGCAAAAGAAAACCGCCGATCATCGCTGTGGTATGAAGGTCTCGAGGATACGTTTGCAAAAAATGAAATCTCCATAAAATCCAGGGAACGAGTCCGAGGATCAAAAATAAAATTCCAAGAGGAAAAAACAATCGATAGGGTTCATTCCTGTATTCGGAATAGGCTAAGAGCAGTCTTCGCACGTATTCAAATTAAACCGTT
>CAZSZT010000257.1:0-3634 GCA_964611175.1 uncultured Bacteriovoracaceae bacterium | reverse complement strand
TTATCGAGATCATTTTCGTAAAACCATCGGAGTTCTCCCGTCGCGGATACAGAAAGGAGATCTCCCAATTTTAAAGAATCGTCCGAAAAACACGGCTTTGCCAAAAGGAGAAACAGCGTTGTGAACAGAAGGCCGCGCGACATTCTGGTGTTGTACCAGAAAAAGGGCCACGCGGGTTAGGGGCCAGGTTGGTTCTTTTCACTGCGACCTGACGGCCTCAAATGCGACATGGATTCCTCAGATTTATTATAATAAGTCTAATTATTTTAATAACTTAGTAAGGCATAAGACTTGAATCTCAAGATGGCGTGAAGGCGTTTTGGATTTTTTTCGTTGGATTTCTTGGCTCGCTGACGAACGTTAGCGCCAAAACTTATGAGATTGTGGTTCGTCCAAAGACACCAGCTCTAAGTGTTGTCGAGCCCGGAGACCTTAATCACGTAAAACTTAAATTCGATTCTCAGGAGGAGCGAGATGCCTATCTGGAGGAGAATTCTGAGCAGATTGATTGGGAGCCAAATCTTGTTTTTAAGGGCGATGCGGTGATTGAAAATCCGAATCCGGATCAAGGAATCGGCGGGGACCCTCTTATCGGAAATCAGTGGTCTCTTTATCCACGGGTTTCCGGAGGGCAGTTTTCGACGGCCAATATTGATGCCATTCGAGCCCAGGAAGAAGCCTTTCGAATCAATCCCGGAGATGGCCAGGTCATCATTTATGTCATGGATTCGGGTGTGAATTCGAATCCTGATCTCGAGGATCGACTCTTAGAGGGATATAATGCTCTAAATCCCTCATCTCCACCTGCCGACGAAAACGGACATGGAACTTTTGTCAGTTCTATTGCGGTGGCAAAAGGACAAAATGACTATGGGATTCGAGGCGTCTTCCCAGGAACCATTAAACTTGTCCCCGTGCGTTTCCTTAATGCCAATAATGAGGGAACAACCGAATCTGCCGCCAATGCCGCTCAGTTTATCACTCGACATATGGGCCAATCGAGAGCTGAGAATCCCAATGCGAAATTCATCGTCAATAATTCATGGGGTGGAGAGGGTTATTCGAAGTTTTTGGAAGACTCGATGAAAGCCTGGGCTCAATACGGAGCTTTACCCATTACGTCGGCTGGAAACCACGGAGCCAATATCAAGTTTTATCCTTGTTCGTTTGAATTAGTGGCCAATACCTGCGTGGGTGCGACCGATCGTAATGATCGACAGGCAACGATTTCTGGCTGGGGAGACGATGTTCACGTTTTTGCTCCGGGGATGGAAATCATTGGACTCATGCATAATGGAACCTATGATTTTAAAAACGGAACCTCCATGTCGGTTCCGCATGTCGTGGGAACGGCGGCGCTCATTTGGGCTGCGAATCCAAGGCTTTCGAACGTCGATGTTCATAACCTTATGATGGACTCGGTAGATCGCCTTCCGGATGCGCGTAATCAGAGCGGGGGGCGTATCAATGCTTATCGGGCGGTTCTCATCGCCACGGGTCAGGATCCAAGTCTTGCCGATCGAACCTTGAATTCCGTTTCAGGAGCTGGAAGTGGTGGGGGAGGTTGTGTGTTAAGGGAGGAAAACCCGCCACTTGGAGCTAAATTGGTGCTTCTTTTAGTTGTCTTTGGAATTTCAATTTTTAGTTTGATGGCTATCGCCAGATTTCAAGAAAAAGCTGATAGAGGCCTTCGCGCTCTCGACCGTCGGCGAAACGACGCCGATGCATGAAGTCGGTAATTTGAGCGAAACTAATTCCATGAGTTCTTGCGACTTCCAGACCTTCGTCGAAGGTCGGGAGCCAAACCCCTTCTGAACCAACGTCGTCCAGATTTGACTCCGTCACCATGAAAACATTTTCCTGAATGGGGCAGCAGCCTTTTGGGCAACGGCGCGCCCAGAAGTACTGCCCCGCTTGGCAGGCCGGATTCGCCGGGGGCGATTTCGTCTGACCCCTGGGTTTGTCCGGAAAGCCTAGGCGTCTAAGCTCTTTAGCAAGTTTGACCTCGTCGTCGGTAAAGTTCACCGCCATGTGTTATTCTTAAGATATAGGTGTCGCACCCAAGGTGCGCAATAGGTATATAAAGTGAAAAAGCATCCAAAGACATCCAAGGCGAACCTTCGCTCGGTTCTTCAACTGACGGCTCGGCTTTGTCGTGAGCTTACCGAGCGACCTGAGATGATCACGGAAATCCATCGTCGTCTCGACCAACGTCGTGGTGTGGATATTCTTTCGGAGCTTATGGATTTGTCCGACCAGGAAAACTCCAGCCCAACGATTCATTAGAAGGCACGAAAGAAGAATTCCACTGACTATCGAATTCGAAGGGGTCCCGTAACCTCGGTTAAGCGCTTAGCGGACTGCAGGCTAGCTTCTCGGTAGAAGCGATCAAATATTTGAATCACCGGGGCAATGTAAACCGTTTGAAAATGGGCTTTGATAGACTCTGATTTCGTCTGTTTTTCTCGATCTGAAATTTTTGCAACGCGGATCTGGTCCAATTCATAACCGTAGATTCGAAGGTGCGTGAGATAGTCTTTAACGGCTTTGCCCTCAGACTTCCTAAGAGTTCCCTCTCGAACAAGTTCATCCAGAATTTCGAGTTGGCGGAGTAAATCGCTGCTCGATCGATCTCTTCTTTGAAACTCGAGAGTAGTTGGCGAAAGCTGAATAAGCGATGCGACATTTTTTCCGCAGCTATTCCCAGGAACAGTCCATGACGGCAGAAGCCAAACCCCGGCAACCCACGCCGCTATAAAACCCATATCTAGCGAATAGCAGATTTCTGGTGAGGGGGACCAGAGTTTTGGGCCACTGTTCCCGCTTAAATTCACAGATCTAGCGGGAAGAGCGGAAACGTGAGCCGCCCCCGGATCGAACGGGGGACCCATTCCTTAAAAGGGAATTGCTCTACCTACTGAGCTAGCGGCCCATTTATATTCAGCACGTTAACTCTGTAGTTTAACCGAAGCTGTCGTTCTACCAGGGTAGGTAGAGCAATACTGGCTAATTTTGCGCACCTTACGGTGCGACACCTACTGAGCTAGCGGCCTGTACTTATCAACAACGTCCTGCAAAATAGCCTGAGTTGGGGGGATTAGGCAAATTTTTTGCTCAAGCATTCAACTGACGCAAATGCTGGATAATCCTTAGGTCCCGATGATTTGAGGGTCTTTTCTCGCGTCACGGCTTTGGCGTAAGGCATCGAGCGCTTCTGCCGATATCTTGGAATGCTCTATTGGGTGAGATCCGATCTTGTTGAGACACTGTGCTCCCAGCCTAAGCAAATCATTGAGGACCTTCACCCACAAAGTAACTCCGATGAATATTTCGCGGCGGCCATCGCATTCGAACACCTCAATCAAAAGAAAAATGCGGAAAAAATGCTCCATTGGGCTCTTCAGAAAAATATCGGTCATATCCCAAGTCTTTACGCCTTAATGATTCGAGCGTTTAAATCGGGCAAAGAACGCGAGGCCAAAAATCTTTACAAGCGAGCTCTCCGTCTGGATAGCGCTCCGCAGGTCAATGCTCTCCATATTGTTCAAGAATTAAAGACCGCCCATCTTCCCATCGACTCGATCGGTCGAATGTCGGTCTGGTGTCTTCAGCAACTTGAAGCTCTTCATCCATT
>CAZSZT010000256.1:0-3646 GCA_964611175.1 uncultured Bacteriovoracaceae bacterium | reverse complement strand
ATTTAAATCAAATGGAAAAAATTCGTCCATTTAATATCTCGGGCTCAGATGAGGTGGCCGAATTGAGTAAGAGCTTTAATGACCTTGTTGTTGAACGAGAAAAGTTCAGAAATGAAAGGCTAGAAATGGAGCGCCTCAAGAAGCAAAAAGAACTTGCAGAGGTGGCGGCGCAAGTGGCGCATGACATCCAGTCTCCATTGGGTGCTTTAGGCCTGATGATGTCAGAATTAACAATATTACCGGATGAGGTCCAAGGCACAATTCGAAGATCTGTCAATCGTATAACGGAGATCATCAATAATTTGAGGGACAAGAAAAGGATTGGAACGAAAAACTACTTGGAAAATTCTTTGAAAGCAAATCGAGTAAAACCCCACTTACTTTCGATATTAATTCAATCTATTGTTCATGAGTTTAAATTAAGGTCGTCCGTTAAAAATAGAATTGAATTCAAGCTAGATCTCTGGAAAGAGGAAACTGCTCTTTCGGCGTGTGTAAATGGCAGAGATTTTAAGAGAGTCGTTGCTAATCTTCTTCAAAATTCGGTGGATTCAATTTGCGAAAATGGAGAAGTAAGAATTTCTCTTAGGAAAAGTGGTGCGGCTGTCGAGTTAGAGATCGTCGATACGGGGCGAGGTGTGGATCCAGCTCTAATTTCAAGGCTGACCGAAAAAGGGTTTTCTTATGGTAAAGATACGGGGTCAGGACTAGGTCTTTATTTTGTTGATACATGTGTAAAGTTATGGGGCGGTCATTTGAAGATCGAATCAATTCTCGGACAAGGGACAACGGTTACGATTATTCTTCCAAGTTCCGAAAGCCCGATATGGTACCTCGATGAACTCGTTTTATCAGAAGGAAATCCTACGATAGTAATTTTAGACGACAATCAAGAGATTCATCGGGCGTGGAAGTCGAAGTTTAAAGCATTTTCAAGAAGAGTGAGAGTCTTAAGCGTTTATTCGGCAGCGGAATTTGATGATCTTATGAAGGAACCTAAGGGATATTGTTACTTTCTAATTGATTATGACATCCGAAATCCGACAGTTTCGGGTGTAGATCTCATTAAGAAGTATAATTTAGAGGATAAGTCAGTCCTTGTGACTGGTTATGAGATTGAGGGAGACCTTGAAGACTTACTCCTTGAGTACAAAATTAAGGTCATTCCTAAAATGATCCTAGAAGATTTAAAAATTTCAATTAATCGAGGGTAACACCGAGCTTGGGTAAGTTAGAAATTATTTTGGAGTGTTAATTTAAGCAGGAACAAAAGTTGAATGCGAAGACGAAAAGTTCTCGCGGGTTCTCTTTCCGGTCACGAGGCTGCGACATTTTTCTGACAGGATGACCAAACTAAATATTATTTATTTCTATGGACTCTTAAAGAAAAACGTCTAGACAATTACTTCAATGTTAGAAAAACAAAAGCATCCCTGGCGACCCTGTCCACTCGGGCAACACTGGGTACGCGAACATCCTCGAGTTGTTCCTGTTTCCAAAAGGAATCCGGACGGAAAGACGATCGTTGATGGTCATTGCCGAAATAATCGGAGTCGTCATGAAATCTTTGTGGCGGATGAAATCCACAAAATGGCAACTGACCACTTTAAAGAAGTAACTCATAAGCCGACATCGGATGCGCTCGGATTTCCACAGGGAAATGAATACGATGATAGGATTGCAGGCTGGACGCAGTTTTGGAATGAAGTCTTTCAGCCAAAGGAACCACTTGATCCTGATCTCGTTAAAGCGCTAATTGCTAACGAATCTGGTTTTAGGGCCCAAGTCGACACCCCAAGCAAAAAAGGGCTGGCGAGAGGTCTTATTCAGCTGACGGAAGAGACTCGAAAAATTTTGGCTGATCAAAAAGGTGAACTAAAAGATTTTTTGATTACGGTCTCAAAAGCGGAAATTAAAGATCCAAATATTAATATTTTTTCTGGAGTTCGCTGGCTTTTCCACAAGAAGAGTTTGGCATCAAGTAGTCTGAAGCGTGAAGCAACCTGGATGGAAGCTATTGCTGAATATAAGGGAATTCGAAAACAACTTGGAAAAATTAAAAAAGCTGATGACATAATGAATGATGTTGAAGAGAAATACAGACGTTTGAAGGTTAAGAAGAAACCAAAGAAGTAATATGCAGGTATTAACCCCGAAAATATTTTTCTTCGTATTACTCGTTATGACGGTATCTTGCTCCTTACGCACATCCACGAAGGTTAAAAAGCTGACCGAAAACTTTATTGAAATTGAAGCCGATACAATCAATGTCTGGGTCGGTTGCTTTGAGATTAATCCAGAGGATCATCTGTCACTTATGAATTTTTATGTGAAAGATGGATATACGACGCACGAGTTCTTTTATCGAAGGTTACTTGAAACGAAATATTGCAAATCGAATCTTCAGGACTACAAGAAGCTATTAAAGGACGCCCATCGAGTAACCATTGTTGGAATAACGGCCAAATATCATCCAGAAGAAACCACCAGAAAAATTGAAGCCGTTCCCGAAGAATTCGCAACAGGACATAGAGCGTTAGTGAATTGGACATTCATTCGTCTTCAAACCGAAAAGGGTTGTGAGGCTTACTTCTCGGAGGATTGTGAACCTGAGAATTATTGGGGGGGACTTATCCCAGAAGAGTAATAAAAAGTTTGAAGCTCTTTCTTCCTGGCATTGAAGCCAAAACGCAAAGAGCGATATCGAGTTGTAATTGGGATGGCCAAAGAAATTCACTACTGTTGCCCGACAAATGGTGTACTCATTTCGATGGCGAGTCGTAGTCTTTGTCAAAATCAAGTCTCTTCAGCGCCTCTTTACGTTCGACGGTATGTGGATGGAAACTGAGAATTCCTTCGTTGGATCCTCGGGGGGCGGCGGCGTAGGGGCTTGCGTTTTCATTTTCGAGATGTTCAAATTTAAATACGACTTCCTTTCGTTTCTCCGAATCTGCGACTCGTACCTCGCGGTTTGAACTTACGGTATATGTTTCGACTCCGTCGAAATAGTCCAAATGGAATATCACCGATAGGGGGTGTGATAAATCGTTCTTTAATATGAGGCATCGATCTGGTGGTCGCCTCATTCCCAGCACATGAATGGCGGGTGAGGTCCCGGTGAATTTAGCCTTCTGGCCGACTCGGTTATGACACTCGATCTCGTAAGCTATTCCCGGGTAACCGCCAACCTTGATTTCAGTACCATAGGCGTCGGGTGGTGGCTTCCAAAACAGAATCACCGTTAAACTGATTAAAAGGCCAGCGATAAATGATTGTTGTTTAGACATTTCATGAAGAGGAATAGCACAGAATATCAATCTGGAGAATAGCCCCAACGCACGTTTTTTGCTGGAAATCTCGATCCGTCCGATGAAGGGCGTGCTAATCCGCAACCTTCAGCCGCTTAAAGCTCCGGAAACATGGATTTTGCCGCCCTCGAGTTAAGGTGAAAAATGAGCGGACTTCGATGATCTTCATTAGGGGCCGTATGAGCGTAATCATGATCCAATAAATATCTAATGATATTGGTGGCTTGCCTGGTTTTAACATCGGCAATTTTACAAACTTCTCCACGAGGAAATTTTCCTTTTAAGAATAAGTATTCGAGAACTTTTCGTTCTTTTTTTGACAACCGCTTCGATCTTAT
>CAZSZT010000255.1:0-3646 GCA_964611175.1 uncultured Bacteriovoracaceae bacterium | reverse complement strand
AAATCGATAAAGAATCCGAACTGGCTTCTCAACGCATTCAGCTTTTAACAAATCAAATGGCAGAGCGCGAAAAAGATATTGAAAGAATTAAAGCGAAGGCCGAATCGAATGCAGGCTCAGTCCAAAAGGTTTTTGAAGACCAAGATAAGCTACAGCACGAGCGGGCAACCGCCGAAGAAGGTTTGAATCAGCTCAAAGCCAGGATGGCAGAGCTTGATTCAGATATTCAGAATATGGAGAGAGAGCTTACGGGTATCCGTTGGCAAGTGGATGAACACAAAACAGAATTGGCTAAAGAAACTCAGCGACGTGAGATGCTTCAAGCGGAAAGAATATCCACGGAACTTCAGCGGGCGGAATTAGAGCGAAGTTTGGAGGAAGCCGCCGTGATATCGGAGGATCTTGCAAGAAGACTTGTGTCGAAAAAGGCCGAGGCTGAAGAAGCGCAAGAAGACGATATTCGACTTCACGTTGAGCTGACGGATCTCGAGACAAAGCGCCAGAATCTTTCCGAAAGAAGAGAGCACGTTCTTCATGAAATGAGTGGTGCCAAAGAAGAACTAAGTCGCCTCGAAGCGGATCTTCAAAGCCTAAAGACTCTGGAAGAACATGAGGTCGGCTACGATCGAGGAGCATTGGAAAGAAAAAGACGCACTCAAGATTCATTTTTAATGGATCTGATTCAGTTTAAATCTGGTTACGAAAATATCGCCGACGCTTTTTTCAAGGAGTATGGCCAGACTTTTATTTCGTCTTTAACGATTTCCGACGATTGGGCCCGATCTTCCCAATGGAGATTGAGCTCTCAGGACCAAAAGCCGGAGACTTCTCTCTTGGATATCGTGGAATCTGTTCAAGATTCTCGTTTAGAAATTCTGCTGCAATCGATTGAGTTCGTAGAAAATCTGAAAGATGCGCCTCGATCTTCTTTTGCTCAAATGGATAAAGCGGGAAATCTTCGAATTTCTATTTCTCCTCAGGCCGATTTAGAAAGCTTTGGGTTTATTTATCGAAAGGAAACGCCTGCCGGACGGAAGGCTGAGCAGGAGAGCCAAGAAACCAAGAAGAAGGATCTCGTTCTCAAAATTGCCAAGTTTGAACAAGAATTGCGATTCTTAAAGGAAAATTTAGACCTTTCTCAAAAGGAAAGCGAAAAATGTCGCGGACTCATTCGAGAACAGTCTGAAAATTTAGGACGCCTTCAGGCAGACGTCGTTCGTTTGGAGGTGGAGTGTGAAGCCGCCCAGAATACTCGATCTCAAAACATTAGAAACCTAGAGCAATTGGATTTGAAGCTGAACGAAATTCAGGGTTTATGGTCTAACGCTTTGGATCAAGAGCGAGGCTCGGCATTAGAAGCTCAAATGCAGGCTTTGCAAACGGATTTAGATAATCGTCGAAGGGCAAAATCGGAAGCGGATGGCTTATGGGTGGAACAACGAATTGCTTTTGGCGCGATCGAGGAGAAGCTTCATCGCCTTCAAGAGCAGCTGACGCATGTCGAGATCACTCGATCCGAATACGAACATAACCAAAGCGTCTTCAGAAACGACATTGAGCTTTGGAGAGAGGATATTCAGCGAGAAGAATGTCGGATCGCCGAACTGAAGATCAAGAAGGAAGCGGGGCGAGAAAAAATGCAGAGCCTTGAAACGAGTTTGGTGGGAACGCGACAGGCTCTGACAAGCCTTCGATCTCATTTAGACCAATTCGAGGTTGAGCGAAAAGATATGAGTCAGGTGAAAGACGCGCTTCAAGAAAGTGTTCAAGAACTTGAACTGACTCGCCAGGATTTAAAGCATCAGGTTGAGGAACTCGCTCAGATTGTTCAGGAACGTTATCATACAAGTCTTCAAGAACTTATCGCACAGTGTCGTGAGGAGGATTTTGAGCGTCTTGTGGATGAAACGGTCTTAGGTGCATTAGAAGTCGAGGCGCGGGAATTAAGGGAGAAAATCGAAAAATTCGGTGACGTGAATCTCCTGGCCCTTACGGAGTTTGAAGAAATTAAGAAACGCCTTGAATTTATGAACGCCCAGCGAGATGATCTCTTGCGAACTCTCGATACCCTTCAAAGCATTATCGATCGAGTGAATAAAATTACGGAATTTCGATTCCGAGAAACCTTTAAGGCCATCAATCATAACTTTCAGATCCTCTTTCCAAAGCTTTTTGGAGGCGGCAAGGCGTATATGACTCTCACCGATGAAACCAATCTCTTGGAAACCGGTGTGGAGATATTCGCGGAACCACCAGGAAAGAAAATTCAGGTCATGTCTTTATTGAGCGGCGGAGAAAAAGCCATGACGAGCATTAGTTTGCTTTTTGCGCTCTTTTCTTATCGTCCTGCTTCGTTTTGTATTTTGGATGAAGTGGATGCTCCTCTGGATGAGGTCAACACCCTTCGCTACGCGGGTATTGTTCACGAGATGGCCGCTCTTTCTCAAATGATCGTGATTACTCACAATAAGATCACCATGGAGATGACGGATATGCTCTTCGGCGTCACCATGCAAGATCCAGGGGTCTCTCAACTCGTCGGTGTCCAACTCGATGAAGCCAAGGCGTTCGTGGGTTCAGGGGGATAGTTTACATTTTTTCCTTTTGGCAACTCTTCCCGGGGAGAGTACGTTTCGGCATGCCTCAATCGGTTTTATTTCTAAGTATTGGATTTATTCTTATCGCGCTCGTGTTGGTGGGTTGGGTTGTTCTCAGGCGTAAAAAAAGGGAGGCCCAACCAACACAACCCATACAACCAACGGAAATGCCGTTTTCGGAGGCACCGACGAAGGAAATTCGTCCAAAACCTGTGCTCGAACCGCCGAAGCCTCGGTTATCGCTGGCGATTTCATCCTGGTTCCAGCTTTTTAAGGAGAATACGAAGGATCGTGAGAAATGGGAGGAGGTCCTCATCATGTCCGATATGGGGCCTCAATTAACAGATGAAATCCTGAAGGATATGAAGGCCTCGGAACAAGATCCTCGAACGTTTCTCCAATCGAAACTCGATTCCATCTTAAAATCGGCTCAGAGGGATGACGCTCCCTGGAAGGAACATCATCCTTGGGTGATTTTTATTGTCGGCGTTAATGGCGTTGGAAAAACGACAACAGCGGTAAAACTTGGGCATTATTTTCACAACCAAGGCTTAAAAGTGGGCGTCATTGGGGCGGATACTTTTCGAAAAGCGGCTATTGAACAGCTCGAAAGAGGATGCGAGCGACTCAGCTTAGACTTCTTTAGCATTCATGGGGCCGAAGGATCGGAGGGGGCGGATCCGGCCGCTGTGGTCTATGATGGACTCAAAAAATTTCAAACTTACGATGTGATATTGGTCGACACGAGCGGAAGACTTCATACGAAGAAAAATTTAGTCGAAGAATTGAAAAAGATGCAGCGAGTGGCGCAGAAAATTTTAGAAAAAGCGCCCCAAGATGTGTGGTTAGTGGTTGATGCGACCCTCGGCCAAAACGCCATTGCCCAAGGGAAGGCTTTTCATGAAGCTCTTCACCTCACGGGCCTGATTTTGACAAAAATGGATGGTCTTAGCAGAGGTGGAACGGTTTTTCAATTATTCCAGGAGCTTAAGACGCCGATTCGATTTGTAGGCTACGGAGAGCGTGAAAATGACCTAAAAGCCTTCAAT
>CAZSZT010000254.1:0-3662 GCA_964611175.1 uncultured Bacteriovoracaceae bacterium | reverse complement strand
TTCAAAAGGAAAAACATACATATAAAGAACCTCAGCTTTGAATACGAACTCCACCTGTCCTTTAAACAACAAACCACATGAAATGCCTTCCCCGATTTTGATTTTCGAACTATCCAATTCCGTCAGCCAAAAACCGCAACCGCCTTCACCCATCGTTAGCAACTGAATCGGAATAGCGTGATGAACAATCTTGCCAGTGATCAACTTATTCGTTTCAAGATTATGCCGGTGATGGGCGCGAGTCTTTTTCATGAAACCGAAAGATCCTTTCTAATCCATAAAGTTTAACATAAAAGCGAAGCAAAAATTATAGAGTTATTTCAGGGCCTTAGCCAAAACACCGGAAGCCAAAATTCCATCGGGGGTATAATAAATAATGGATACGCGTGAATTTAGAGGAAAAACTCATTGTTGAAGCCAAGGACGAGGATAACGCTTTAACGGAAGCGGCGAAAAAGCTCGGCCTTCCGAAGACTTATCTTCAAGCTGAAAAAGTCGAAGAAAATAAATTTCAAATCAATTTGTTTTCCAATCCTGGAAAAATGGACTTCAAAGTCAGCGAAAATAAACTTCAAGTCATTTTGTCTGAAATGCATCCGCCTCAAGGGGCGGGAAGACCCGTGCACTCGGAATGGATTCGCGGTCTCATGGAGCTTTCGAGAATGAAAGTTAACTTTGGGATCGATGAAAAGGCGCTGGAAACCGCGATCAAACGTTGTCTTCAAAGTAATTCCATTGTGCGAAATATCGTCGTGGCGTCCGGCCTCAACCCCCAAAAGGGCGAACCCGCTCAGGTGACATTTTATTTTGAAAACCAAGAAAACAAACAGAATCCAGACATCTCCAAAGAAATAGCCATGAAAGGAGACATTCTTCTTTCAAAAACAAGTCCTGGGGGAGGCATTCTTGGCCGAAATGTTTTCAATGAGCCTGTCCCTGCGGAACCTGGTTCAGACATGCCCATCCAATGCGGGAAGAATATTGAAACTCGTACGAGCACCACCGGTCCCCCCGTCACCGAATACGTTTCCAAAATTTACGGACGAATTGTTTTTAAAAACAATAAAGTGGATGTCTTTCCTCCGGTCCGTCTTTCGAAGGATAGAATGACGGCTACGATCGACCTTGCACCCTTTTCCTGCAGAGGCACGAAAATCTCTTTACAAGAAATAAAAGATTCTTTGGCTCTGGCTCAAGTGAGTTCGGGAATTCAAGAAAAGGAACTCAGCGAAGCCATCCAAAAGGCGATTTCCACAAAAGCAATTTACAAAGATTTTGTAGTTGCCAAAGGGTTTCCCCCACAAGATGGAACTCACGAATCCCTGGAGGTCCATGTACGAAAATTTTTTAGTCCCTGGAAAAAGAAGGAGGCGGGCCTCATACAAAGAGGGCAAATCATTGGCCGAATTTCAAAAGGCACAAAGCCTGTCGATGGGACCGATGTGACCGGAAAAGTTCTGCGAGGAAAGAACGGGCGGGAGTTCCGAATTAATCTTTCAAAATCCGTCGAAAGCGTTCGGGAAACTCATCTTATTTTGAAATCGAAGGTCTCTGGGTATGCCCTCATGGACTCGAATTCCATTGAAATCCTCCCCATCGGAAAGATTTCTAAAGACGAAATGTCTGTAAGCTTTGATTTTTACCCATCTAAACTGGATGGGACCTCGATTGATGCCGAATTTGTGCGAGAATCGCTCAAAGAAATGGATATCAAATTTGGGTTTTTGAATGATGTCATTGATCAAACGATCTCTCATGTCGTTAAGACCGGGCAAGAAATCCGAAATGTCGTGGTTGCCAAGGGGCAAAAGGAAACCCCCGGAAAGGATGGTTATCTTGAAAAACTTTGGGAGAAATCCGAACTAAAATCCGACCCTTATTTTGTAAAAAAGGGTGAAATTCTCGGTATTCTTCACCCGCCTGAAAAGGGAACTCCCGGACGCTCCGTTTTTGGTGTTGAAATAAAAACAACGGACGGCAGTCCTTACCGAATCCATTGCGAATCGGGAATAGAAGTCGTGGGCCAAGGGGATCGAAATTTATTGAAAGCCTTGGAATGGGGTGAAATTCTCCATCCCGGACCCGACAAGATTTCAGTGGATTGGGATGTCGATGTTTCTTCGGATGAAATGAAAGCTTATGGAGATATTTGTCGAAAAACCTGCTTAGGATCCAAAGTCGAATTGCAGGATATCCTCGACGCCCTTAAGTCCAGAAAAGTAACCACGGGATATCGAGTTCACGCCATCCAAGATTTTCTTAATAAAGAAGATCAGCATTCCGTTTCAAGGCATTTTCTACTGGCTCAAGGCAGTGAACCCACTCCCGGAAGCGATGAACATTATGAATTTCATTTTAACTTCAACGGCCTGCCCAAAGAAAAACTTCTATTGGCTGACGCTTCGGACCTAAAAGAAATTAAATTCGCGGATATCGTTGACAAAGGCAGCCGCCTCGTCGAACTCATTCCTTCAAAACCAGGTCTTTCTGGTTTCACGGTTTACGGCGAAGCTATTCCCCCTCCTTCGGGTAAAAAGATTGAAGAACTCGAGATCGGTGAAAACATCCGATTTGACTCGGCCACTTCCTCGTATATTTCCACTCTTTCTCCCTCGGGTTATGTCACCTTTACGAACCGAAAACTTGAAGTTTTCTCTCCCTTAAGTATTGCGGAAGACCGATTTTCTGCGTCTCTCAATCTCTACCCTCCCAACCTACTGGAAAATGGTTCCGTGGGTCGAAAATTCGAAATCGAAGATCTTATGGAATGGCTTGAAAGCCTTCAAATCAAATCCCCTGCGGATCTCGGTAAGTTTACAGATCTTCTGGAGGCGCTCCGAGAAACTCGAATCCCCATTCTTAATGAAGTGATCGTAAGGGGATTCCCGCCACAGAATGGGTACAATGAGGAAATTAACCTCCTCATCGAAACTCAACGAAAAGCTGGAAAAATCCGCGCGGATGGAAGTATCGATCTTCGAGAACAAAATACCCTTGTGAATGTAAAGGCTGGTGATGTGCTTTTTTCCATTTGCAAGGCGACCGAAGGTTCTTCAGGCCTCGATATTTTTGGTCGCCTTGTTTCCGCATCGGATGGAAAGAAATTAAATCTTAGTTTTGGCGAAAATATTGAAAAAACTGAAACGGAGAAAGAATGGAAAATCATTTCGAAAATCGATGGAAGTTTAATTCTGACCGATAATTTTGTCTCGGTTGTTAAGACCTACGTCGTCGATAGTGACGTCAATTTTAAAACGGGAAATATAAAAAATGAAAATGGAGGCGTCGTTATTCGAGGTTCTGTAAATCCAGACTTTCAGGTTTCCGCATCTCATGATGTCGTGGTCGAAGGCTTAGTCGATAACGCTTTTATTCAGAGCCGGGAGAGGATCATTATTCTGGGAAGCGCCCTCGGAGAGCGATGTGAAATTCGAGCGAATGGAAATATCGAAGTCGGGATTGTCAATAAAGCCAAGGTTTCTTCGAAAGCTAAAATAAACATTCGCTCGGAAAGTTATCACGCCGATCTTTACTCCGATGATGCCATCAGCATTGAAAGCCGTTCCGGTCGTGTGGGCGGGGGCCCCCTCAAAGCAATTAATAAAATTATCATTACCGACGCAGGAAAATAAAATTCATCCGGTCAAAACCAATTGTTTGTC
>CAZSZT010000253.1:453-3663 GCA_964611175.1 uncultured Bacteriovoracaceae bacterium | reverse complement strand
TCAAAGGCCCAGAAACTTCCATCGGCTTTCCGTTATATTGAAAGCTAAAAGCGGTTTTATCTTGGCTTCTAATTTCAACGGCTTGAAAAACATTAAAAACTCGATTTTCTCCTTCTTCGAGAGAAATTTCCTGCGCGGGAGCATCGTCCAACCTCACCGTCAGCTTTCCAGAGCGTTTTGCCGTGACCGTTAAAATAGAAGGATTCGCCGGAGTGACAATCGGCTCCGACGGAGACTTCGTGATCGGAGTTTCCTCCGCCCCTTCCGAAGGGGGCTCCGTTTCCAGAGGACTGGAAGTTTCTACCAATGCTTTCTCAGGAACATCTTGAGGGGCCCAGGATCGAATCATCCATAAAATTCCAACAATCGCCACGAGTGCAAGGACTCCGCCCACAAGCCCTAAAACAAGCCAATTTTGAAAAGGAACCGAAACAATTTCATCTCCAATACTCATATATTTTGGAGGTGGCTTTTTCACTTCCTTAATTTGTGTGGGCATTAAAGATCGACGAAAGCGATCGTACCGAGCCAGAGATTCCTCGGGATCCAATCCAATCTCGGCTGCATAAGCCCTGATAAAACCTCTCGCAAAAGCTTCCTCCGGAAAGCGAGAAGCATCATTCTCTTCAAAAGCCTCCAAATAGCGTTTGGCAATCCGAGTCGTTTTCGCAATGGAATCTAAATTTTTTCCACAAGCTTCGCGATGCCGCTTTAAAAAATCTCCAAAAGATTCAGTTAGCGGCTCATCTTCAATATCATCAAAATTCATCGTCATCTCATTATCGGTCTAAAATGTGCTGTTTACACAAAACCCCGTAATAACCTTTGGGGTCAATCTTTGCTCCTTCTTGAAAATACTTAAGAGCCTCTTTGGCTTTGTTTTCCTTAAGTAAAAGAGATCCTAAATGATATCGGGGCTCCGAACAATCGGGGCAAAGCCGAGTCGCTTCTAATAAAAGGTTTTTAGCCCGCTTTGTATCGCCTTTCTTAAGCAAAAAATGGCCGAGGTTTTTATACGGTAGATAAAAATCATTCCTGAATGTAATGGACTGCTCGTAATAAGAAATTGCTTTTGCATCGTTTCCGGTAGCTTCTTCAACCAGGCCCAAGTTATTGTAGATTCTTTCAGGATAGAGATAGAGCGGATTTTCCAAAGACTTTTCTAAAACTCTCCGCGCTTCTTCATAACGTTTCTGAACATAATAAACAGTCCCGAGATTGTTATAGGCTTCGGTTAGCTTCGGATCAAGATCGATAGCGGATTGAAAAGACTGTTCCGCCAAATCATATTTCTCCTGTCGAAAATAAATGAGGCCAATCAGATTTTTAATGTCGGGATTGTTGGGAGAATGCTCTTGAGCACGAAGCCCGGCGGCCAAAGAGGGAATGAGTTCGCCCTTGTGATAGAAATCATAGGCAAACTGATATTGGATATGTGCCTTATCATTCATCGACTCGGCACCTTGTTTTGTCGCGCAGCCGACGATTCCGAGGGTTAAAATGAATGCGATTTGTTTCATAAGTACCACCTCCATCACGATTCAAATGTTACCGAAGGTGGGGGCAAATGGTCTATGAATTATGCAAGGACGTTCAGTCTAAAGCATGCTAAGCATTTTCGCGTACTGCTCCCAAAATCCACGCTGATGGGAGTCTCCAACCGCCTCGACAACAGGAGCTCCCCGAGATGAGCGTTTTACTTCGATTTCCGATTGGCTTAAAGCTTGATAGTAAAGTTCTTTGTCTTTATAAAAAAACGGAACCGGCCGAATAAGATCCGTCCGTTCTGCGGAACTCGCTTTGGAATAATAAAGATTATCCATCATAAAACCCATCTCCCCCAAAAAGGATTCCGCCTGAGAAATCTGGTGTTCGAGTTGGTCCATTGAAAATAAACCGGAAGAATACAGAACCCGCTGCTCATCGTCGTTGAAATAAAGACCAATATAAACTGTCGCCTTCGTCGACGACGCTTGAAGAACCATCATATAGGCTTCCGCCGCTTGAACCTTCTTGCTGACCCCGGGAGAAATCTGCGGTTGATTGAGGGAATGATAAAGATGAAGAAGAGTCTGAGTACCGAGGTCAATAAACGATTCCTTAAGCAGATCAAACATCGATCGATCTACCCAAAGCTTCCGAAACCTCATTTTTTAGTTCTTTAAGGCGAAGCTCCGAGGCCGCTTCAATACGAACGACAAGAACGGCCTGTGTATTACTCGCCCGTACTAAGGCCCATGAAGAATCTGGAAAACTTACTCGAACTCCATCCAAAAGATGGAGTTTAACATCGGGCTTTGCTTCAAAATATCTTTGGACTCTTAAAACCAAATCTCGCTTTTCGCTCTCCAGGCACTCCACGCGGATTTCAGGTGTGACATAGGAAGAGGGATAGGACTGAATCCAGGAATCCAGATCGAGCTGAAGCTGATCCATGACTTCCAAAACACGGAGGGTGGCGTAAATGGCATCGTCGAATCCAAAATAACGATCCGCAAAGAAGAGATGCCCAGACATTTCACCCGCCAATGGAGCGTGAACTTCTTTCATTTTCTTCTTAATCAAACTATGCCCTGTTCGATACATCAGGGGCACGCCACCCTTCGATTCAATCATTCGAAAAAGCTTTTCTGAACATTTTACTTCTCCAATAATGGTGGCGCCTGGTTTTTGTTTTAAAACCCATTCCGAAAGAAGCATGAGAATTTCATCCCCCCAAAGAATTCTCCCTTTAGACGTAATAACGCCTAAACGATCTCCATCGCCATCGTAGGAAAATCCAACATCGGCTTGCCTTTCAAGAACGGCCTTCTTCAAATCTTTAAGATTCGCCGGAATGGTTGGATCGGCCTCATGATTGGGAAATCGACAGTCAACTTCTTCATATAAAATATCCAGATCGGAGGCATACGGCCGCAGCGCCTCGCGAATGATCGAGCCCGTCATTCCATTTCCGCAATCAACGACAATCCTGAGTTTTTTTTTAAATCGAAATTGGGAGTGTAAGAATTGAATATATCGTAACCGTAGTTCGTGACGAAGGTCCTCCGACCATCGAGGGTCACCTTTTTCCGTAAGTGGTGAAAGCATCGAAATTTCTTGGCCGATTTTCGAAATTTCCTCGCCGAAAAGAGTTTCCTTGGCAATCATTATTTTCATTCCGTTGTCGTCTTTCGGATTATGCGAGGCTGTGATTTGAATGACGGCATC
>CAZSZT010000253.1:0-443 GCA_964611175.1 uncultured Bacteriovoracaceae bacterium | reverse complement strand
AACCAAAAACGTAATGAGAATAATAGGCCATGGGAGTCGTGATGCTTCCAAGACGAGCCACACCGATCTTTTCAGAACACAAACCTTTTAAAAGTGCTTCTTGAATACGCGGGGATGAAAGTCGGTCATCTCGCCCCACGCCCACCTTGGCTCGATCACCACATCGGGCGCGAACGCGTTTTCCTAAAACCCGGCCGATTCCTTCAACCATTTCGTCCGTAAGTTCTGAATCGGCGTGGCCGCGAATGTCGTAAGTTCTAAAAACATGAGAAGGAATACCCGGTTTTGCCATAATAAAAATTTCTTGATTACCTTTCGCCCCTTTGAGCGCGCTCTCTCGAACCATCAAGGAATTTAACCCGATGATGTTTAAAAACTGAAGCATTTCCTTCAAACTTTCATGGCTCGCTGAAGGAGGGGCGACTCCCCTCTTTTTTGGAATT
>CAZSZT010000252.1:2547-3666 GCA_964611175.1 uncultured Bacteriovoracaceae bacterium | reverse complement strand
AGCGCAGATAAAATGCGACCCTTTCCCTCGCGTATTACATTTTGGGGGAGGCCAATAATATCAAATCTTGGAATCCCTGTTCGAACAAGGACTTGCACTTCTATGGGCTGAAGTTGTCCTTGTGAATAAGATGTTGTCCAAGTACTGCTGAGGCGAAGATTACTTTTTATCATATGAAAATCCTTTGGTGTTTGTTGCAAATGGGGCCCTATGAGCCGGCGGTATTACACTTCTGTTTTACGAGTTGGAGGTGTAAATGCCTTTGGCGATTACGCACCCATTGCGGTGTACCTATGAAAAATGTTTTGGAATAAATAGGTGAGATCGTTTTGCCACGTTTAAATATAAAGGTGTTTAATGCTCGGTAATCAGCCGGATTTATCTGAACACCTTTTGGAAGGGGGTCAACGAGCGCGTCTGGTGTGCCGAAGGCATGATGTCGGTAAGACGACCACGTGAAAAACTTGGGCTCAGCACAGATCCCGGCGCGTACGGGATTCAAGTCAACATAGTGAAGCACTTCCGTCATATGTCGTTCATCTTGAATACGGGGCGATCTAAAGCGGTCCATAATTACTTGCCCCATTCGTCCGCAACTACGATTGATAAAACGAGCGAGGAGCCCGTTCACAACCCTAAAATAGGCGCTAAATAATTCTACAGACTCGCAATACCCAACGATGTGGGGATGATTATCCATAAAGCAGTAACCATAAATTTTGATCTTGTACTTATGTTTATAAGCTTTGAGGAGGTTATAGAGGTAGGTCTTAACTTTCGTGTCCTTAAGTAAGAAATCATTGTTATGACACTTCCAAGTGACGTGAAAGTAACTATTGTCTTCGAGGATAAGTTTTCTTGAAATTCTTGCCATAGTGGCAAAATACAAGAGCAGAAATCGTGCCAACTAAAAAAATGGCTTTTAAATGGCTTTTAACGCAAAAGAACTTTCAAAAATATCCGGAAACCGGAAATTTCCGGCCGGAAATTTTTAGATTGCCCGTCGGTGACGGAGTAAAACTGCTAAAATTTTCTTCACCCATTTTGTTTATTGATTCTATTCATGACAGACTTTAAGCCATCTTTCATTTTATCCCATAATAGGGCTGAGGAATCTTT
>CAZSZT010000252.1:0-2537 GCA_964611175.1 uncultured Bacteriovoracaceae bacterium | reverse complement strand
TCGTGCTGTCTTCGAGTCGTTGATAGGGTGGGAAGTTCGAGGTTGCTCCGTCACCACGTTCCTGTCCGTATAGGTGATCTGGATTGTTTTGAAGTTGTCCGGTGGAGTCGGATTCCGTTGCGGGTGTTACTATAGAGTTATTTGTATTTCCCGCCGCCGGAGGTGGTTCGCCAGCTTTATTGAATATGGCGCCAACGCTTTTAAACATATCATTGATTTCTTTCGACAAGGGGTGGCAATTATTGGGATCAAATGTCGCTCTGGCGGCTAAGTATTGAGGATACATACCAACCATCATGGTGATGAGACTTTGATAAAACTGGCGCTTATCTTCTTCTTGTTTGTTTTGAGCTTCCACGAATGCCATTTCCTTTTCATGGGTTCTTTGAGCTTCTGCTTGTTGAGCTTTTCGTTTTTCATCTTCCGCCCTAATTTTCTCCTGCATTTGTTGGAGAGATTCAATCCCACTACTTGCTGATTCATTCCCTTGAGATGGCGGCGTTTGAGTATGTATCGGCGAAATATTTTTCGACGAGCGTGAAGTCGGAACCTGTCGTGGGGTGACGGAGTCAGATTTTCCAGATCCACAAGCACTTAAGAAACTGGCAAATAAGGCAATAGCCGAAGTTTTACTAATATAAGAGCGTATAGATGATTTCATTTTAGCATTTCCCTTCGTAACAACCCCTCGTTGCTGCCAGTTCAATCTCATGAATGTCCTTATCCAACATCTCGAAATTTTTTTGAGTGTCGCAATTATTCCTCAAATTTTCTTCTAAATTTCTCTTTCCCACCGCTAATGAAAATGTATTCGTTGAGAGTTGATTTGCGTTTAAATCTTGCTCCATTTCATTTTGGGGATGACTATTTGAAGAAGAAATGGAACTGGAAGATGTTTCCGGCATCTTCGCCTGCCTATTTGATAATTTTTCCGGCAATCCTGTATTTAATCCAAAAAGCGTGGCGAGTCCTAAAATTCCTCCTAAAAGGAGTATTCCTGAGTCTGATGATTTTGATTTATAATTCGAATTTTTGGGCAAATAATTATAGTCTTGAAGCTGGTTTTGGGCGGTAACATTTCTTGTCTGGCTTAAGAGGTTTTGTTCGGTTCTTGCTCGAACGTCGCCAGCCTCTCGTCGTTGGTTTAGATTACTAGTTGTATTAACCAATGTTTCACGTGAGCGTGATTCAGATTCATTTCCACACCCTATGAGAATCGTTGAAAGGACGAGGGCTATACCAATTTTGATCTCCCTTTTCATTTTCATAATCTCCCCATATCGTTCCCATTTGGAAACGCGCAATCTTCTACGGAACAGAACCCGATAGCAAAAGTGGTTTTATGCACTCGGGCTCTTAAGAAGTTGAACACAATCTCATTTGATGGTGTTCGTTTATACTATTGTGAGGATCAGTGAATCCCCTATTACTTTCCCTGAGCTCGCCTCATAGTCTTGAGTGAACCCAAGGTGAAATAATGCAAGATGAATGCCAGGGGCTGCCCGCCTTGGCATTGCATTAATCTATTGAAATCATTTGATTTTTTCATTTTACGGCAGTCAGCCCACGAAGAAATGGAAAACAGTTTGGGACAGCGATGTCCCAAATGGGTGACGGAGTCATAGACTTTAATTGAAAGCTAGATTTATATGCATTTCCGAAGCATGAGGCCTACGAAAATGGGTGACAAAGCCGACAAGAAATATGGTGCGTTAGAAATCGAACAAAATGAACTGATGACGTTACCTTTCACGCACCAGGAATCGAATACAATGGTTTACTTTACATGTCCCGAAGGGACATGTCTTTGTCCGAGATCTGGCTTTCCAGATTTTTGGACGGCACATATTTGGTACGTACCTAATCGTTCCATTGTCGAATTGAAGAGTTTAAAACTTTATATCAATAAATTTAGGGATGAATCTCATTTTCATGAAGAACTCGGGAATATTATTTTTTCGGATTTAAAACAGGCACTCCTTCCAGTCTATTTGAAAGTAGTTTTAGAATTTACTCGTCGAGGAAATATCCAGACGGATGTTATTCTGGAACACCGTGCGTCGGGTTATGCTGGACTTCAAGCCCCGGTTTGGGAGACTCGGAGGAACTTTCGATAGTTTTTGCTAAAATATGATCGAGATTTCTTTTCCAGTTTTCTGGTTTCACATAAGAAACTGCTTGTTTTGAAATTCTTGATATCCAGTTTTTGGAGCGAATATCGGTTACGGAGAGCTGGTCGAGTCCATGAGAACTCGCTTTTGAAACGGGCAGAAGCTTTTGGTTCCAGGGACATACTTCCTGGCAAATATCACATCCGGCAATCCATTCCGTATAATCAGGCGTATCTTTTGGGAATGCTCCTTTGTGCTCTAGGGTTAGATAAGAAATGCATTTTTTTGCATGAAGAATATAGGGTTCAAGAGCATTTGTAGGACAAGCTTGAATGCATCGTTGGCACGTTCCGCAATGATCTGTTTCCGGAAGGCGAGACTGAAATCTTTCTACAGGAAGGGAACAGAAGACCTCGCCTAAGAATA
>CAZSZT010000251.1:0-3722 GCA_964611175.1 uncultured Bacteriovoracaceae bacterium | reverse complement strand
CGCCTCTAAATCGACGAGTTCGTTTCGAAGTTTAGATACCACCTCCGAATCTGGAAAAAGAAACGCAGCGCGGCCGACATATTCGCCAGCCTCCTTTATCGAGGCTCGAACTCGAGCGAAATCTTCCACCTTCATGAATTTACGAGCATCTTCGAAGTGGGGTTTAGAATCATCAATGAGAGTTTGAAATTTTGCTTCCTTAAATAATGGAATATATTTCGCGCGTTCTTCTTTGGTATCGTAGAACTTAAGCTGTTCAACGGATTTGAGTTCGGTATCGGCCTTGAGAAGTTCGCCTAAAGCTTCTCGATAACGCTTTTCTTCCAAAAGTCTTTCGCCTTCATCGATATGAAAGCGAGCGCCTTCCATTCTTCGAATGGATTCAATCTCGCTCAAGGGTGAGTTCGCACGCGAAACCTGACCTTCATAATCTTTAATCATTTGAAAGACTTGTTCACTTTCTTTAATAAATTGAGTTTCCAGCAATCCTCGGCCAATGCGGTTGAGCACGCTTAGATATTCTTCGACGCTTACTTTGTCGGAAAATGGGGGGGCCGGCACACTTTCAAGTGTTTTATAGGCGGCAAGAAAGTGAGTTAATTTTAAATTCTGATAAATTCGAGTCATTCCTTTTCGAAATTGGATATTGTGCTCAATATTGGCCTCCCTCTTCTCTTCTCTAGCTTTTTCAACGAATCGAATCTGAACATATTTGACGAAAAAAAGGCCTCCTAAAACAGCAAAAAAAACAAGCAGGCTAATGCTTACAGCAATGATTTGAATCGTCTTGATCTTCGGCGCAGCCATCTTATTCATTATACCTATCCTATTAATTATACCTTGTTCGACAGCACGAAAGCGTTGCCGAAAGACCCAGATATTGATTTACTGAGACTCTATGGGAAAAAGAAAAACGGCGATTCCCGCCGAGATGAGTGCGGAGGGAGCCATTAAAACAAAATCAAAACCTTCTCGAAAATTAATGAAATCAAGAACTTCAGAAGCCAGTGCTGCGGTGCCAAAACAGAAAGCAAAAAAATCACCATCTAAGGCATTTGAAAATGCTGAAACGATGGGAAAGAAGCAGCGCGAAATATCTGTTTCGGAGTTTTTTGCTAAAAATCGCCATCTATTGGGTTTCGATAATCCAAAAAAGGCTTTACTTACGGCTGTTAAAGAAGCGGTGGACAATAGTCTTGACGCTTGTGAAGAGGCGGGAATTCTTCCGGAAATTTGCGTGAAATTGGAAAGACTTTCAAAGCTCCTTCCCGACGTGACGGACGAAGAGCTTGCAAAAAAAAGAAAAGCCCCTGTTCCAACAGAACGTTTTCGTTTGACGATTGAAGATAACGGCCCTGGCATTGTTTCAACTCAGATTTCCAAAATCTTTGGAAAGCTTTTGTATGGTTCTAAATTTCACCGGCTCAAGATGTCCAGAGGCCAACAAGGTATCGGCATTTCGGCGGCAGGAATGTACGGACATATGACGACTGGGCAGCCGATGCGAATTAGTTCGAAGCTTCCCAAAAAAGAAGCCGCTTATTTCGTCGAACTCATCATTGATACCAAACAAAACAAGCCAGACATCCTATCAGAGAAAGAAATCAAATGGCCTCTAAAGAGTTCTTCGGGAACGATTGTTGAGATTACTCTCGAAGGCCGCTACCAGCGTGGAAAACAATCGATTGATGAATTTATTCTCCAAAATACACTGAGCAATCCTCATGCCAGTTTTCGTTTTGCGGATCCGGACGGTCAGGTTTTTGAGTATCCTCGAAAAACAGATGAACTTCCACCGGTACCGGAAGAAATCCGACCTCATCCCTATGGTGTCGAACTCGGACGCTTTCATCAGATGGCGGCCGAAACTTCGGCTCGATCCTTGAAGAAATTTTTAACAAATGATTTTTCAAGGGTTTCGGACAAGGTGGCGGAAGAAGTTCTTAAGACTGCAGGCGTTAAAGATATTTCCATAAATTCGATTACACCCGATCATCTGAATAAAACGCATGAAGCGATTCCAAAAGTGGCCATCATGAGTCCGCCGACCGATTGTATTGTGCCCATTGGCGAAAAACTCTTGGAAGACACTCTAAGGCACCAAACAAAGGCGGACTTTTATACGGCGACCACCCGAACACCTAGTGTTTATCGGGGAAATCCTTTTATTGTTGAATGCGCTCTTGCTTATGGCGGAGAATTGTCTGCCGACGAGCAAATGATTGTGTACCGATTTGCCAATCGAGTGCCGCTTTTATTTCAACCCTCGGCCTGCGCAACCATTCGCGTCGTCACTAAAATAGACTGGAAAAACTACGGACTGAATCAGCCTAAGAACTCTCTTCCTACCGGCCCGGTCGCCATCCTTGTTCATGTCGCAAGTGTTTGGGTTCCCTTTACATCCGAGAGCAAAGAAGCGATCGCGGACTATCCGGAGATCAAACAGGAAATTCGACTCGCGGTTCAAGAATGTGCTCGGCAGTTAAGTTTGCATGTGTCGAGGGCTCGACGACATGCTGAGGCAGAACGAAAAGCTAATTATATAGACACCTATATTCCATTTATCGGCGAAGCCCTTCAAGAAATGCTGAAACTTTCCGATCCACAAAAAGAAAAAGTGGTGGGTACTCTTCGAAAGACGCTAGAGAAAGGAAAACTCGATGGCGAAAAGTAAAACAAATGCTGCGTTCAAGACGGATAATAAAGCACTTTCGGGAATCCAAAATACAGCCAAGGATATTTATGAGAAATCCTTAAAAGGACAGAAGCCTCAGTTGAAAATGCCCGTCAGATCTCTAAGTAATGTCCGTTACAAAAAGGAAGGTTATCTTGCTCTGGCCAATCAATTTAAAACGCGAACTCTTACGTACAATACGGTTAAGGGTTTTGCTCAAACTCTTAAAATGATGTCGGCCTCGAAGGAGCTTATTGAAACCAACGATCATGCCTCGAAGCGGGAAATGTATTATATTTCGAAAAACTGGGGCCCCGCACGTTTTGACGAACAACCTGAATCCGATACCGTGATGGATGATATCGAAGCGATGATGTGCGTGAATCGTGAACAGCTTCGATTTCTCCCCGAGGAAAAGGGGGGGGAAGTGGCCGGCCAACTGATTGTTGTGGATCGTGATCGAGATACCGGGAAATCTCTTAAAATTGATTGCACGGGTTTTGGTTCCGGGGCGTATTCGATACCCATTTCAGTGGAACATTTGGAATTTCAAACAAAAGCTAAATTCATTTTATGTATCGAGACGGCCGGTATGTTTCAGCGTCTTGTCGCACATAATTACTGGCGAAAAGCGAATTGTATTTTAATTTCGATGGGAGGAGTCCCAACACGTGCGACACGGCGTTTCGTTCGAAGACTTGCCGATTCGATGAAGATTCCTGTTTATACCTTTGTCGACGGGGATCCGTATGGAATCGCCAATATTTATCGGACCCTTAAAGTCGGTTCTGGAAATGCGGCTCATATCAACGAATTTTTTTGCGTTCCCCAGGCAACCTTTATGGGAATTACTCCGCAAGATATTATTGATTACAAACTCCCCACACACCCGCTTAAGGAGGTGGACGTCAAACGAGCGAAGGATGCCCTTAAGAACGACCCGTTCTTTAAATTTCATAAACCTTGGGTGAAAGCGATTGAGCAGATGATCAAAATGGGAGTGCGCGCGGAGCAACAGGCCCTTGCGAAGCATGGTCTTAATTATGTG